>NZ_JAIVFL010000001.1:3900000-4049316 GCF_022760805.1 Candidatus Mycolicibacterium alkanivorans
CGCGCTGGCCAAGAGCATCAGCGATCCGGTGCTGCCGCAGCGGCGCTGCTACACCTTCGACGACGTGCACAGCATCTACGTCGCCAACCTGGCCGGGCTGGACTGGAAGACCGCGCTGACGTGGGATCCGCAGGTGTTCGACGTCGTGCACAAGGCGATCGAGGACGCACCCAAGGCGCTGGAGAGCCCCAACCGGGAAGGCTGCCCCGCCTAGGGACCGAACTCGACGGTCACCGGCGCGTGGTCGGACCACCGAAGCGCATCCGCCGGTATTCAGCCCTGCGCGGCCTCCAGCGTGGCGTTGAACGTCTGGCTCGGCCGCATCACCGCGGTGGTCTTCTTCGGGTCCGGGTAGTAGTAGCCGCCGATGTCGGCATGGGCGCCCTGCACCTCGTTGAACTCGGCGACGATGGCGTCCTCGTTCTCGGCCAGGGTCTTGGCCAGCGGCGCGAAATGCGCTGCCAACTCCTGGTCCTGGGTCTGGGCGGCAAGCTCCTGCGCCCAGTACAGCGCCAGGTAGAACTGGCTGCCGCGGTTGTCGAGCTCCCCGGTCTTGCGGGACGGGCTCTTGTTGTTGTCCAGCAGCTTGCCGATCGCCGAGTCGAGGGTGTCGGCCAGGATCTTCGGGCGTTGCGTGCCGGTCTTGTTGCCCAGGTCCTCCAGGCTGGCGCCGAGCGCCAGGAACTCACCGAGCGAATCCCAGCGCAGGTGGTTCTCCTCGAGCAGCTGATGGACATGCTTGGGCGCCGAGCCGCCGGCACCCGTTTCGTACATACCGCCGCCCGCCATAAGCGGAACGATGGACAACATCTTGGCGCTGGTGCCCAGCTCGAGGATCGGGAACAGGTCGGTGAGGTAGTCGCGCAGGATGTTGCCCGTCGCGGCAATGGTGTCCCGCCCGCGGACTACGCGCTCCAGCGTGTACCGCATCGCCCACACCTGCGGCATGATCTGGATGTCCAGGCCCTCGGTGTCGTGATCCTTCAGGTACTTCCCGACCAGCTTGCGCAGCTCGTTCTCGTGCGGGCGTTCGTCGTCGAGCCAGAAGACCACCGGCATACCGGAGTTGCGCGCCCGCGTGACGGCCAGCTTGACCCAGTCCTGGATCGGCGCGTCCTTGGCGATGCACAGCCGCCAGATGTCGCCGGCGTCGACGTTCTGCGTCAGCAGCACCTCACCGGTCTCGATGTCGACGATGTTGGCGACCCCGCCCTCGGGAATCTCGAAGGTCTTGTCGTGGCTGCCGTACTCCTCGGCCTTCTGCGCCATCAGGCCGACGTTGGGCACGGTGCCCATGGTGGTCGGGTCGAACTGGCCGTTGGTCTTACAGAAGTTGATGATCTCCTGGTACATCCGGGAGAACGTCGACTCCGGGTTGACCGCCTTGGTGTCCTTGAGCTTGCCGTCGGCGCCGTACATCTTGCCGCCGGCCCGGATCATCGCCGGCATCGACGCGTCGACGATGACGTCGGACGGCGAGTGGAAGTTGGAGATGCCGCGGGCCGAGTCCACCATGGCCAGCTCGGGGCGGTGCTCATGGCACTTGTGCAGGTCTTCGATGATCTCGTCGCGCTGCGAGGCCGGCAAAGACTCGATCTTGCCGTAGAGGTCGGACAGGCCGTTGTTGACGTTGACCCCGAGTTCGTCGAACAGCTTCTGCTGCTTGGCGAAGGCGTCCTTGTAGAAGATCTTGACCGCATGCCCGAACACGATGGGGTGGCTGACCTTCATCATGGTGGCCTTGACGTGCAGGGAGAACATGACGCCGGTCTTGTAGGCGTCCTCCATCTGCGCTTCGTAGAAGTCGCAGAGCGCCTTCTTGCTCATGAACATGCTGTCGATGACGTCACCGGCGTCCAGCGACACCTTCTCCTTGAGCACCAAAGTCTTGCCGCCGGCGGTCTCCAGCTCCATCTTCACGTCGTGGGCTTTGTCCAGGGTCGTCGACTTCTCGCCGTGGTAGAAGTCGCCGCCGCGCATCGTCGCCACGTGGGTGCGCGACGCCATCGACCACTCGCCCATGCTGTGCGGGTGCTTGCGGGCGTACTCCTTGACCGCCTTGGGCGCGCGACGGTCCGAATTGCCTTCGCGCAGAACAGGATTCACCGCGCTGCCGAGGATCTTGGCGTAGCGCTCCTTGATGGCCTTCTCGGCATCGGTCTTCGGGTCGCCGGGATAGTCGGGGACCTTGAAGCCCTTGCCCTGCAACTCCTTGATCGCGGCCAGCAGCTGGGGCACCGAGGCGCTGACGTTGGGCAGCTTGATGATGTTGGTGTCGGGCAGCTGCGTGAGCTGTCCAAGCTCGGCCAGGTCGTCCGGAACCCGCTGCTCCTCGGTGAGGTAGTCGGCGAACTCCGCGAGGATGCGGGCGGCCACCGAGATGTCACTGGTCTTGACGTTGACGCCGGCCGGCTCGAGGAACGCCCGGACGATCGGCAGGAAGGCGTACGTCGCGAGCAGCGGCGCCTCGTCGGTGAGCGTGTAGATGATGGTCTGATTCTCGTCGCTCATGTGCTGCTCTCCCGGCGTCGTGTTCGGTCCTTGTGGCAAGACGGCTATCAGTATTGCGTTGCTTCCGACGCTACGTGAGGGGGTCATCGCATCGGCGCAGAGGTCTGCGTCACACCTGTGGCCCGGATAACCGGCTGGCCAGCGGTCAACCGGGTGCGATAGTCTTTGGTTCGGTCATGAGCGCCAGCGTCAAGCCCCGGCTTGCTGGCCGGCAACCCTCCAACCGCGGTGGGGTGCCCCGGGTGATGACCAGGTTGAGCAGCCGCGACCGGCTGCACGGCAAGCGCGGGTCCGCAAAAACGGGCCCCGGAGTAGACAGGGAAACCTGATGCACACCTATGGGTCCGTTATGAGCCACTGTCGCTGAACCCATCGCCGCCGGCATTCGTCGTTTCCGTGGCGGAGCTGTGCCGCACCGTCCTGACCCGACCGTCCCTCCCCGAGGAGCAATTTCCCCATGAGCACCCCTGACACTGAGGATTTCACCGCCAACTGGTCGTTCGAGACCAAGCAGATCCACGCCGGGCAGACCCCGGACGGCACCACCCACGCCCGGGCCCTGCCGATCTACCAGACCACGTCGTACACCTTCGACAACACCGAGCACGCCGCCGCGCTGTTCGGACTGGCCGAGCCGGGCAACATCTACACCCGGATCATGAACCCCACCCAGGACACGGTCGAGCAGCGCGTCGCCGCCCTGGAGGGCGGTGTCGCAGCGCTGTTCCTGGCCTCCGGTCAGGCCGCGGAAACCTTCGCGATCCTCAACCTGGCCAGCGCGGGCGATCACCTCGTGGCCTCCCCCCGGCTCTACGGCGGCACCTACAACCTGCTGCACTACAGCCTGCCCAAGCTGGGCATCGAGACCACGTTCGTCGAGGACCCCGACGATCTGGACTCGTGGCAGAAGGCCGTCCGGCCGAACACCAAGGCGTTCTTCGCCGAGACCATCTCCAACCCGCAGATCGACATCCTGGACATCCCCGGCGTCGCCAAGGTCGCCCACGACAACGGGGTGCCCCTGATCGTCGACAACACCATCGCGACGCCGTACCTGATCCAGCCGATCGCCCACGGGGCGGACATCGTCGTGCACTCGGCCACCAAGTACCTCGGCGGCCACGGCACCGCGATCGCAGGTGTGATCGTCGACAGCGGCAACTTCGACTGGACATCGGGCCGCTTCCCTGGCTTCACCACCCCGGACCCCAGCTACCACGGCGTCGTGTTCGCCGACCTCGGCGCGCCGGCCTATGCGCTCAAGGCCCGAGTCCAGCTGCTGCGCGACCTCGGTTCGGCGGCCTCGCCGTTCAACGCCTTCCTGGTGTCACAGGGTCTGGAGACGCTGAGCCTGCGGATCGAACGCCACGTCGCCAACGCCCAGAAGGTGGCCGAGTACCTCGAAGGCCGCGAGGACGTGGTGAAGGTGAACTACGCGGGCCTGCCCAGCTCGCCGTGGCACGAGCGGGCCAAGAAGCTGGCGCCCAAGGGAACCGGTGCGGTGCTGGCCTTCGAGCTGGCTGGCGGCATCGAGGCGGGCAAGGCGTTCGTCAACGCCTTGAAGCTGCACAGCCACGTAGCCAACATCGGTGACGTGCGCTCGCTGGTGATCCACCCAGCGTCGACCACCCACCAGCAGTTGTCCGCCGAGGAGCAGTTGGCCACCGGCGTGACACCGGGCCTGGTCCGGCTGGCCGTTGGGATCGAGGGAATCGACGACATCCTGGCCGACCTGGAGCGCGGTTTCGCCGCCGCCAAGTCGCTGGCCGGCGCGGACGCCTCGGACCCTCGGGCCGTGGCGGCCTTTTGAGGGAGCCGAACGTGACTGCCACAGATGAGCGCGCCGTGACGCTGCCGGCCGAAGGTGAGGTCGGCGTCGTCGACATCGGCCCGCTGACGCTGGAGAACGGCGCGGTGATCGAGGACGTCTCGATCGCGGTGCAGCGGTGGGGCGAGCTGTCCCCCAACCGCGACAACGTGGTCGTCGTCCTGCACGCGCTCACCGGCGACTCACATGTCACCGGTCCCGCCGGGCCCGGACATCCGACGCCGGGCTGGTGGGACGGGGTGGCCGGCCCGGGCGCCCCGATCGACACCAACCGCTGGTGCGCGGTCGCCACCAACGTGCTGGGCGGCTGTCGTGGCTCCACCGGGCCCAGCTCGCTGGCCCGCGACGGCAGGCCGTGGGGCTCGCGCTTCCCGCTGATCACGGTGCGCGACCAGATGGCCGCCGACGTCGCGGCGCTGGCCGCGCTGGGCATCACCGAGGTCGCCGCGGTCATCGGTGGTTCGATGGGCGGCGCCCGCGCGCTGGAGTGGATGATCGGCTACCCCGAGCGGGTGCGTGCCGCGCTGGTGCTTGCCGTCGGCGCGCGCGCCACGGCCGACCAGATCGGGACGCAGAGCACCCAGATCGCGGCGATCAAGTCCGACCCCGATTGGCAGGGCGGTGATTACCACGGCACCGGTCGCAGCCCGCAGACGGGACTGGAGCTGGCCCGTCGCTTCGCGCATCTGACCTACCGCGGCGAGGTCGAGCTGGACACCCGCTTCGGCAACGGCACCCAGGGCGATGAGGACCCGCTGACCGGTGGCCGCTACGCGGTGCAGAACTACCTGGAGTACCAGGGCGCCAAGCTGGTCAAGCGATTCGACGCGGGCAGCTACGTGGCGCTGACCGAGACGCTGTCCAACCACGACGTGGGCCGCGGACGCGGCGGGGTGAGTGCCGCGTTGCGCTCCTGCCCGGTGCCGACCGTGGTCGGCGGGATCACCTCCGACCGGCTCTACCCGCTGCGGCTGCAGCAGGAGCTGGCTGATCTGCTGCCCGGCTGCAACGGGCTCACCGTGGTCGAGTCGATCTACGGCCACGACGGCTTCCTGGTCGAAACCGAGGCGGTGGGCCAGCTGATCAAGCAGACCCTCGACCTGGCCGACGGGGACGGGGCGCGCCGGCTGTGACCGAGTCACGCCCGGATCGGTCGCTGTCCTTCGGGTCAGAGGCCGCCGCCTACGAGCGGGGCCGGCCGTCGTATCCGCCGGAGGCGATCGACTGGCTGCTGCCGCCGGGTACGCGTGACGTCCTCGACCTGGGTGCCGGGACCGGCAAGCTGACCACCCGCCTCGTGGAGCGCGGCCTCGACGTCGTTGCCGTCGACCCGATCGCCGAGATGCTCGAACTGTTGAGCTCGGCACTGCCGGACACGCCGGCGCTGCTGGGCACCGCCGAGCAGATCCCGTTGCCCGACAACAGTGTTGACACTGTGCTGGTGGCGCAAGCCTGGCACTGGTTCGACCCGGAGCGCGCGGTCGCCGAGGTGGCGCGGGTGCTGCGGCCCGGCGGTCGACTCGGGCTGGTGTGGAACACCCGCGACGAACGACTGGGCTGGGTCAAGGATTTGGGCAACATCATCGGCCACGAGAACGACCGCTTCAGCGAACAGGTGAGCCTGCCTGCGCCGTTCGCCGATCTCGCACGCCGTCGCGTCGAGTGGACGAATTACCTTACCCCGCAAGCACTTATCGACCTGGTGGCCTCGCGGAGCTACTGCATCACCTCCCCGGCGGAGGTCCGCACCCGTACGCTCGATCAGGTGCGTGAGCTGCTGGCCACCCATCCCGCGCTGGCCAACTCCAGCGGACTGGCGTTGCCCTACATCACCGTGTGCATCCGCGCGACCCTCGACGGCTAGGCTAACCGGTGCCCAGCGGGTCGATGGTCGAGGCGATGTAGACCATCACCACACACACGGTGGTCATCGTGGCGAAGTCGACTCCCCGGGAGCGCACCACCAACAGGCCGGCCCGCTCATCGGACAGCAGCAGCCGGTAGGCGGCGGCCACCCCGACCCCGATGCCGATCAGCAGCGAACCCCGGCGCCAGAAGCCAACGGCCACCAGCACACACGCCAGCAGGAAGATCAGGAAGACGCTCAGGATCGGCCACTGCGCGCGCACCACGCGGCGGACGAAGTCGACCGCCTCTTCGCGGGTCGGCAGCCGGCGCCGCGCCCGAGCGGTCACAGCGCCCCTTCGGCCAGTTCGACGACGTTGGTGAGCAGGAACGCCCGGGTCAGCGGACCCACCCCACCCGGGTTGGGCGAGATGTGCCCGGCCACTTCCCACACGTCGGGGTGCACGTCGCCGGTGAGCTTGCCGTCCACCCGGCTCACACCGACGTCGACCACCGCCGCGCCCGGACGGACCATGTCGGCGGTCAGCATGTGCGGCACACCCACGGCGGCGACGATGATGTCGGCCTGCCGGGTCAGCGAGGGCAGATCGCGAGTTCCGGTGTGGCACAACGTAACTGTGGCATTCTCACTGCGGCGGGTAAGCAGCAGGCCCAGCGGGCGACCCACGGTGACACCGCGGCCGATCACCACCACGTGCGCGCCGGCGATCGGTACGTCATAGCGGCGCAGCAGATGCACGATGCCGCGCGGCGTGCACGGCAGCGGGGCGTCCTTGCCCAGCACCAGGCGGCCGAGGTTGGTCGGGTGCAGCCCGTCGGCGTCCTTGGCCGGGTCCACCCGCTCCAGCGCGGCGTTCTCGTCGAGGTGATGAGGCAGCGGCAGTTGCACGATGTAGCCCGTGCACTCCGGGTTGGCGTTGAGCTCGTCGAGCGTCTCGTCGAGCTCGGCCTGGCTGACGTCGGCGGGCAGGTCGCGGCGGATCGAGGTGATGCCGACCTTGGCGCAGTCGGAGTGCTTGCCGCGGACGTACGCGTGCGACCCGGGGTCGTCGCCCACCAGCACGGTGCCCAGCCCCGGGGTGCGGCCGGCGGCGGTCAGCGCCGCGACGCGCTCGGCGAGATCGACGAAGATCTCGTCGCGGGTGAGCTTGCCGTCCAGGGTGTCAGCGACCACGGCTGACCATTCTTCCATTGACCGCGACACCTCCGTTGACAGACCGGACGCCGCCGGCGCTGCCGCCTGACGGGCGAGCCGGGTCGCGACCGATACAGTTGTGGCGATGAGTCGACCAGCCGCGCCCGCGCTGACCGTTCGGTCCGACGGCTCGGAGCGCACCTTCGCCGCAGGGCACGACGTCGTGGTTGGCCGCGACCTTCGTGCTGACGTGCGCATCGCGCACCCGCTGATCTCGCGTGCCCATTTGGTGTTGCGCTTCGACCACGGCCGGTGGATGGCGATCGACAACGGGTCGCTCAACGGCATG
Source organism: Candidatus Mycolicibacterium alkanivorans (assembly GCF_022760805.1). Lineage (NCBI taxonomy): Bacteria > Bacillati > Actinomycetota > Actinomycetes > Mycobacteriales > Mycobacteriaceae > Mycobacterium > Candidatus Mycolicibacterium alkanivorans. Next base: position 3,907,690 of record NZ_JAIVFL010000001.1, read on the forward strand.
TTCGTCAACGGCCGCCGGATGACGTCGGTCGACATCACCGACGGGACGACGGTCAACGTCGGCAACCCCGACGGGCCCACCATCAACTTCGGAGTCGGCCGGCACCAGGGTTCGGTGGGTCGTCCGCCGCAGACGTCCTCGGTGCGCATCTCGGCGCCGCCGTCGAGCCCGTCGTGGCCGAGCTACCAGCCGCCACCGCAACCGCAACCGAGCTACCAGCCGCCCGCGGCCGCGCCGACTCAGATGCGCCCGATCGAGAGCAGGTCCGGCGGTTCGTCGAACATCGCGACCTCGATGCTGAAGATCCTGCGGCCGGGTCCGCCGGCGGAGACCCCGCCCGGTGGCGTGACGATCGGCCGCGCCACCGACAACGACATCGTCATCCCCGACGTCCTCGCCTCACGCCATCACGCCACGTTGATCCCCACCCCCGGCGGGACGGAGATCGCCGACAACCGCAGCATCAACGGCACCTTCGTCAACGGCACCCGGGTGGACACCGCCCTGCTGAACGAAGGTGACGTGGTCACCATTGGCAACGTCGACCTCGTCTTCGCCGGCGGCACGCTGGTGCGCCGCACCGAGACCGAGGCCGCCACCGCGACCGGCGGGCTCGAGGTGCGGGCGGTGACGTGGACCATCGAGCACGACAAGACGCTGCTGGACAACATCTCGTTCTCGGCCCGTCCGGGCACGCTGACCGCGGTGATCGGCCCGTCGGGGGCCGGTAAGTCCACCCTGGCTCGGCTGATCGCCGGCTACACCCACCCGACCAGCGGCACGGTGGCGTTCGAGGGTCACAACATCCACGCCGAGTACGCCTCGCTGCGCTCCCGGATCGGGATGGTGCCGCAGGATGACGTGGTGCACGGCCAGCTGACGGTCGACCAGGCGCTGATGTACGCCGCCGAGCTGCGGCTGCCGCCGGACACCACCAAGGAGGACCGCCAGCAGGTGGTCGCCCAGGTGCTGGCCGAGTTGGAGATGACCCAGCACGCCGACACCCGGGTGGACAAACTGTCCGGCGGCCAGCGCAAGCGCGCCTCGGTGGCACTCGAGCTGCTGACCGGCCCGTCGCTGCTGATCCTCGACGAGCCCACCTCGGGTCTGGACCCCGCCCTGGACCGTCAGGTGATGACGATGCTGCGCCAGCTGGCCGACGCCGGCCGCGTGGTGCTGGTGGTCACGCACTCGCTGACCTACCTCGACGTGTCCGACCAGGTACTGTTACTGGCTCCCGGCGGCAGGACCGCGTTCCGCGGGCCGCCCAGCCAGATCGGTCCCACGATGGGGACCACAAACTGGGCGGACATCTTCAGCAATGTCGCCAGTGACCCCGACGGCGCATATCGGCGCTATCAGGCGCTGACCGGGCCCACGCCCCCGCCGCCGCCGCTGGAGAAACCGTCCGACATCGGCGAGCCGACTCACACCAGCCTGTTGCGGCAGTTCTCGACGATTGTGCGACGCCAGACCCGGCTGATCGTCTCCGACCGCGGCTACTTCGCATTCCTGGCGCTGCTGCCTTTCATCATGGGCGTGCTGTCCCTGGCAGTCCCCGGGACCGTCGGCCTCGGTGTCCCCGACCCGATGGGGTCCGCGCCCAACGAGCCGGGCCAGATCCTGGTGCTGCTCAACGTGGGCGCGATCTTCATGGGCACCGCATTGACCATCCGCGACCTGATCGGTGAGCGCGCGATCTTCCGCCGCGAGCAGGCGGTGGGGCTGTCCACGACGGCCTATCTGCTTGCCAAGGTCTTCGTGTACTCGGTGTTCGCGATCGCCCAGTCGTCGATCGCCACGGCCATCACCGTCGCCGGCAAGGGCGCGCCGACCCAGGGCGCGACCGCGCTGGGTAGCCCCACCCTGGAACTCTTCGTCGGGATGGCCGCGACCACCGTCGCCTCGGCGATGCTGGGCCTGCTGCTGTCCGCGGCGGCCCGGTCCAACGAGCAGATCATGCCGCTGCTGGTGGTGGCGATCATGAGCCAGCTGGTGTTCTCCGGCGGCATGATCCCGGTGACGGATCGCCTCGTGCTCGACCAGTTGTCCTGGTTCACCCCGGCGCGTTGGGGTTTCGCCGCGTCGGCCTCGACGGTGGATTTGATCAAGCTGGTGCCCGGTCCGCTGACGCCGAAGGACCATTGGTGGGAGCACCGCGGTTCGATCTGGTGGTTCGACATCGGAATACTCTCGCTGTTGAGTCTGGGCTACCTGAGCTTTGTGCGGTGGAAGATCCGGCTGAAGGGGGCGTGACGACGGCGAGGAACGCGGGGCATGCGGCCTTCTCGAACTTTCGCACGCCCACGTCGATTTGGGCAAAGATCACTGCCCGCTGACGTCCAGACCGTGGGCCGCGGCGTAGGCCAGCGCCTGGGCGACGTCGATCTTCGCGCCCCGGCACGCCGCGGTGGTCCACAACGTCGGATCGATCCGGGCACCCCGCAGGTCGGCCTGTTCCAGTCGCAGCCCGTCGGTGCGGGCGCCGGTGAGGTCCGCCCCGCGCAGCACCGCCTTGCGCAGGTCGGCCTGCACCAGGCCGGCTTCGCGCAACCGGCAGCCGGACAGGTCGACCCCGCGCAGATCGGCAGCACCGAGGACGGCGAGGGTGAAGTCCACCTCGTCGAACACCGCCGGTCGCAGCCGGCAGTCCTCGAAGCTGGATCCCAGCATGCTGCAGTTTCGGAACGTGCTGTGCCACAGCGTCGTCCGCAGGAACCGACAGTTGCGGAAGGCGGTTCCGAGGTGTACCGACTCGGTCAGGTTCGCGCCGCCGAAGTCGCATTCGGTGAACACCACCCGCTCGGTCTGCAGTCCGGACAGGTCCTCGTCGCGCAAGTCACAGCCGGTGAACTCACGGTCGGTCCACTGCGCCACCGGTACACCTTCTTCATCCAGAGACTCGTCTCGGCCATGGTGGAATTATCCCCGACCCGCAAGTCATCGAGGATGGGGCGTTGTGTTCAGGGTGATGTTCCATTCGCCGCGCATCGCGCCCAATACGGGGAACGCGATCCGCATGGTGGCGGCCACGGGATGTGAGCTGCACCTGGTCGAGCCGCTGGGCTTCGACCTCTCCGAGCCCAAACTGCGCCGCGCCGGTCTGGACTACCACGACCTCGCCTCGGTGACCGTGCACCCGTCGCTGGCGGCGGCCTGGGCGGCGCTCGAGGGCGCCCGGGTCTTCGCGTTCACCGCCCACGCGCAGCGTTCGTTCGCCGACGTGGAATACCGGCCCGGCGACGTGCTGATGTTCGGCCCGGAACCCACCGGGCTGGACGACGCCACGCTGGCCGACCCGCACATCACCGGGCGGGTGCGCATCCCGATGCTGCCCGGCCGACGTTCCCTGAACCTGTCCAACGCCGCAGCCGTGGCCGCCTACGAGGCGTGGCGGCAGCACGGGTTCAGCGGTGGCCGCTGAGAGTTGCCAGGTGTCCCAGTGGGTCAGCTGCTCGGCTCCGACATCGCAGCACAATTCGGCCTCACCGAGGCGATGGCCTAGCGGAAGTCGCGGCTTCGGGAGGCCGCCCGCATGCCGAGCCTGCCCATCCGCTCGGCGATCACGGTGACCGCCCCGGTGGCGTTCTGCACCTGGCCGCGGATCAGCAGGGCCGACGCCGTCTGCGCCAGCTTGCGGTGCCGGTTCCACACCCCCGGTGTGCACAGCACGTTGACCATTCCGGTCTCGTCCTCGATGTTCATGAACGTCACCCCCTGTGCGGTTGCCGGCCGTTGCCGGTGGGTCACCGCACCGGCGATCAGCACCCGGCTGCCGTCGGGAACGTCGAGAAGTTGGTCGGCCGGGACGACGCCCATCGCATCGAGGTCTTCGCGCAGGAACTGCGTCGGGTAACTGTCCGGGGAGACCCCGGTGGCCCAGACGTCGGCGGCGGCCAGTTCCACCTCGGTCATTCCGGGCAGCGCCGGAACGTGCGACGACGACCCCACCCCGGGCAGCCGGCCGGGCCGCTGGGTGGCCGCCGCTCCGGCCGCCCACAGGCCCTCGCGTCGGGTGATCGAGAAGCAGCCCAGCGCCCCGGCGGTGGCCAGTGCTTCGGTCTGTGGCACCGAAAGCTGCACGCGCCCAGTCAGATCCAGCAGTGAGGCATACGGACCGTCTGCCGTTCGCTCGTCAACGATCCGCTGGGCAAGCTCGTCACCGATGTGGCGCACCGCGCCCAAGCCCAGCCGCACCTCGAGCCCGTGGTTCTCCAGCGTGGCGTGGGCCAGGCTGGCGTTGACGTCGGGGCCGTGCACGGTGACACCGTGCCGACGGGCGTCGGCGACCAGCGACTGCGGCGAGTAGAACCCCATCGGCTGGGCGCGCAGCAGCGCCGCGCAGAACGCCGCCGGATGGTGCAGCTTGAACCAGGACGAGTAGAACACCAGCGAGGCGAAGCTCAGCGAATGACTCTCCGGGAAACCGAAATTGGCGAATGCCTCCAGCTTCTCGTAGATCCGGTCGGCGACCTCGCCGGTGATGCCGTGCCGCTGGGCCATGCCGGCATAGAACCGGTCACGCAGTCGTCGCATCTTCTCGGTGGAGCGCTTGGACCCCATGGCCCGGCGCAGCTGGTCGGCCTCGGCAGCCGAGAAGCCGGCACAGTCCACCGCCAGTTGCATGAGTTGTTCCTGGAACAGCGGCACCCCCAACGTCTTTCGCAGCGCCGGCTCCATCGACGAATGGTCGTAGGTGACGGGTTCCAGGCCGTTGCGTCGCTTGATGTAGGGATGTACCGAACCGCCCTGGATGGGCCCGGGCCGGATCAGCGCCACCTCCACCACCAGGTCGTAGAACACCCGCGGCTTCAGCCGCGGCAGGGTGGCCATCTGTGCGCGGGACTCCACCTGGAACACTCCGACGGAGTCGGCCTTCTGCAGCATCTCGTAGACCGCGGGCTCGGAGAGGTCGAGACGGGCCAGGTCGACTTCGATGCCCTTGTGCTCGGCGAGCAGGTCGATGGCGTAGTGCAGCGCCGAGAGCATGCCGAGACCGAGCAGGTCGAACTTCACCAAACCGATTGCCGCGCAATCGTCTTTGTCCCACTGCAGCACGCTGCGGTTCTCCATGCGCGCCCACTCCACCGGGCACACGTCGGCGATCGGACGGTCGCAGATCACCATGCCCCCGGAGTGGATGCCCATGTGCCGGGGCAGGTTCCTGATCTGCGTCGCCAGGTCGATCACCGGCTCGGGAATGTCCTCGACGTCCGGTGAGTCGGCCGCGCCGTCCAATTGCTGCTCTCGCAGCGTGTTCCAGCGGCTGATCTGCTTGCTCCAGGCATCCTGCTGACCCTGGGAAAAGCCGAGGGCGCGGGCCATGTCGCGCACCGCACTGCGCCCGCGATAGGTGATGACGTTGGCGACCTGCGCGGCGTAGTCGCGGCCGTAGCGGTCGTAGACGTACTGGATGGCCTTCTCGCGCAGGTCGGATTCGATGTCGATGTCGATGTCGGGTGGTCCGTCGCGGGCCAGGGACAGGAACCGTTCGAAGAGCAGACCGTTGGCGACCGGGTCGACGGCGGTGACCCCCAGCGCGTAGCAGACCGCCGAGTTGGCCGCCGATCCCCGGCCCTGGCACAGGATGTCGTTGCGCCGGCAGAACTGGGTGATGTCGTGCACCACCAGGAAGTAGCCCGGGAACTTCAGCTTGCCGATGACGTCGAGTTCCCGCTCGATCTGGGTGTACGCCTCCGGCGCGGAGGCGCGCGGGCCGTAGCGCGCAGCCGCGCCGAGCATGGTCAGCTCGCGCAGCCAGCTGCCCTCGGTGTGCCCGTCGGGTGTGTCGAACGGTGGCAGCTGCGGGGCGATCAGGGCAAGCTCGAAGGCACACTGCTCACCGAGATCGGCTGCCGCGGTGAGCACTTCGGGATACTGGAAGAACAGCCGGGCCATCTCGTCCCCCGACCGCAGGTGCGCGCCACCCAGCGGCGCCAGCCACCCGGCGGCCTCCTCCAGTGACTGACGGGCGCGGATCGCGCCCATCGCCATGGCCAGTCTGCCGCGTTCAGGCTCGGCGACATGCGCGGCGGTGGTGGCCAGGACCGTCAGCCCGAACCTCGGGGCCAGCGCGGCCAGCGCGGCGTTGCGTTCGCCGTCGAGCGGATCACCATGGTGAGTGAGTTCGATGCTGACCCGGTCACTTCCGAACCGATCGACCAGATCGGCTAGCGCTTTGACCGCGGCCTCCGGACCTCCGTTCGAAAGTGCTTGGCGTACATGTCCTTTGCGACATCCCGTCAGGATGTGCCAGTGCCCTCCGGCGGCCTCGGTGAGGCTGTCGTAGTCGTAGCGCGGCTTGCCCTTCTCACCGCCGGCCAGATGCGCCCGGGCGATCTGGCGGGACAACCGGCGGTATCCCTCGGGCCCGCGGGCCAACACCAGCAGGTGCGGCCCGGGTGGGTCGGGAACCTCGGTGCGCGCGGTATTACCCAGCGACAGCTCGGCGCCGAAGACGGTGCGCATGTCGAGTTCCTTGGCGGCCTCAGCGAACCGCACCACGCCGTAGAGCCCGTCGTGGTCGGTGAGCGCGATGGCCCGCAGGTCCAGCCGGACGGCCTCCTCGACAAGTTCCTCCGGGGTGCTTGCCCCGTCGAGGAAGCTGTAAGCCGAATGGGCGTGCAGTTCGGCGTAGGGAACGGTCGAGCGCAGTGGACGTTCGCCGGTCGGCTCGTAGGGTTCACGCCTGCGGGACCAGGCCGGGCTGTCGCCGCCGTCGGCATGCGGCTCCCCCAGCGACATGCCTGACCGGCGCGGCTTGCTGTTGAGCACCCGCTCCATCTCGCCCCAGCTCAGAGGCCCGTTACGCCAGTCCATGCCAGCAGCATAATCGAACATACGTTCTAGAGACAGGGTGGTGGGTATCTTGAGAGCTTCTGCCCCGTCAAACCATCAACGCACCCGCGGGCTTGCGGCAAGACCGGGCCGTCGGCGCAAACTCACTGGTCGAACTACGAAATCGAGGGGGGAAGTGAGCCATGTCGACTCACGCGCACGACCACGAACTGGAGTCTGAGCGCGGCTACCTGGCCGGGCTCTACGACCGGCTCGACACCAAGCGCATGCGGGTCATGGCCCAGTACCGCGCCGCGCTCGGGGGGCCGATCGACGTCCAGGACGGAGGGACCCTGGTGGCCAGGGACGCCGAGGTCCAGGCGCTGGCCCGGTCGATGACGCGGCTGGACGTGGCCGACCATGGCCTGTGTTTCGGACGGTTGGACGCCATCTCGGGGGAACGGCTCTACGTCGGCCGCATCGGGATCTTCGACGAGCACAACGACCACGAACCGCTGCTGCTCGACTGGCGGGCACCGGCCGCACGCGCGTTCTACATCGCCACAGCGGCCAGCCCGGAGGGCATGCGCCGGCGCCGTCAGTTCCATTCCCGAGGACGCCGCCTGGTCGATTTCACCGACGAGGTCTTCGGCCGCCCAGACCCCGACGCCGTCGATGACAACCCGTTCAGCAGTGACGCGGCTCTGCTCGCCGCGGTCAACGCGTCCCGCGGTGACGGCATGCGCGACATCGTCGCGACGATCCAGGCCGAACAGGACGAGATCATCCGGCTCGATCACCCCGGTGTCCTGGTGATCGAGGGCGGCCCGGGTACCGGCAAGACCGTGGTGGCCCTGCACCGCGTCGCCTATCTGCTCTACACCCAGCGGGCCCGGATCGAACGCCACGGTGTGCTGGTCGTCGGCCCCAACGAGGCGTTCATGAACCACATCGGACGCGTGCTTCCGTCGCTGGGTGAGTCGGAGGTCGTGTTCATGACAGTCGGCGACCTGGTTCCCGGACTGCACGTCACCGCCGAGGACACCGCGGACGTCGCCCGGATCAAAGGCTCCCTGGCCATGCTCGATGTGCTCGCGGCGGCGGTCGCCGACCGTCAACGCCTGCCCGAGCATCCGCTGGAGATCCCGTTGGCCGACGTCACGATGCGGATCGAGGCCGACACCGCCCAGTGGGCCGTCGATGAGGCCCGCTCCAGCGGGCTACCGCACAACGCGGCCCGCGCGGTGTTCCGCGAGATCGTCACCTATGTGCTGACCGAGCGGGCCATCGCCCGGATCGGGCGCGGCTGGCTGACCCGCGACAACCGCGAGGCCTGGGAGAAGGTGCGGGCCGATCTGCTCAGCGAGCTCGACGACAACCCCCGGTTCGTCGCCGCGCTCGACCAGCTCTGGCCCATCCTGACCCCGCAGGAGCTGCTGGCCACGTTGTGCACCTCGGCGGAGCGGCTGCATGCGGCCGGTGCCGACCCGGCGCTACAGCGGGAAGTCGGGGATGCCTGGACGGTGTCGGACGTGCCGCTGCTCGACGAACTGGTCGATCTGCTGGGCCGCGACAAGCCCGACGATGATGCCGGCGAACGGGTACGCAGGGCCGAGACCCGTTATGCCGCAGGGGTGTTGGAGAACATGATCGCCCGCGAGGACCTGATGGACGACGAGGACCATCTGCTTGCCCAGGACTTGATCGGCGCCGAGGACTTAGCGGAGCGATTCCTCGAGCGTGACACCCGCGAACTCGCCGAACGCGCGGCCGCCGACCGCGACTGGACGTATCGCCACGTCGTTGTCGACGAGGCACAGGAACTGTCCGAGATGGACTGGCGGGTGTTGATGCGCCGCTGCCCGAGCCGGTCGTTCACTGTGGTCGGCGATCTGGCGCAACGGCGTTCGCCGGCCGGGGCGACGTCGTGGGCCGCGATGCTGGAACCGTACGTGCCCGACCGCTGGGTCTATCGGTCGCTGTCGGTGAACTACCGCACCCCCGCCGAGATCATGGCGGTCGCCGCGTCGCTGCTCGCCGAGTTCGCACCCGGCGTCCGGCCACCGGAGTCGGTGCGCGCGTGCGGCATTCGGCCCTGGTCGCGGCGCGTCACCGCCGACCAGCTGTCCGCCGCCGTCGACGACTTCGTGGCGCAGGAGGCTGCCCGCGACGGCACCAGCATCGTGATCGGGCCACCGGACGTGCCCGGCGCGGTGGCACCGTCGGAGACCAAGGGCCTGGAGTTCGACGCTGTCCTGGTGGCGGAGCCGGACCGGATCCTGGCCGACGGACCGCGTGGCGCGGCCGACCTCTACGTCGCCCTCACCCGGGCCACCCAGCGCCTCGGCGTGGTACATCAGGGCCCGCTGCCTCCGGCGCTGGCCGGGCTAAGGCCTACGATTCACTCGTGACCGCGACACCCGATTCGTCTGATCCGCAGCTGCATCCCGCCGAGCCACACCACAGCGGCATCGGTAGCCGGCTGAACTGGCTTCGCGCCGGGGTGCTCGGCGCCAACGACGGCATCGTGTCGACCGCCGGAATCGTCGTCGGCGTCGCAGCCGCCACCATGGACCGCGGCCCCATCTTCACCGCGGGCATCGCCGGACTGGCGGCCGGTGCGCTGTCGATGGCGGTCGGCGAGTACGTCTCGGTGAGCACCCAGCGCGACACCGAGAAGGCCCTGCTCAAGAAGGAACGCGGTGAACTGACCACCCAGCCGGACGCCGAGTTCGAGGAGCTCACCGCGCTCTACGAGGCCAAGGGGCTGTCGGCGGCCACCGCCCGCACCGTGGCCCAGGAGCTGACCGATCACGACGCGTTCGCCGCGCACATCGACGCCGAGCTGGGCATCGACCCCGAGGAGCTGACCAATCCGTGGCAGGCCGCGTTCTCCTCGGCCATCGCCTTCACCGTGGGCGCGATCCTGCCGCTGCTGGCAATCCTGCTGCCGCCGCCACCGGTTCGCATACCCATCACGTTCGTCGCCGTGCTCACCGCCCTGGCGTTCACCGGCTGGGCCAGCGCCCGCCTGGGCGGAGCCAACGTCGCCCGCGCGATTCAGCGGGTGGTCATCGGCGGGGCGCTGGCCATGCTGATCACCTTCGGCATCGGCCACCTGGTGGGCGGCGCGGTCGGCTGACCGTCGGCGCTACGGCACCGAGAGCGTAGAGATCGTGTCTCGCTCGGTCCATTCGTCGCACTGCTGAAAATCTCACCCGCCGAGGCCGTCGACAAGGCACGCTATTCCCATGCACCTGTCGCGAACCCGATCCATCCTCGCGGTGATCGCCGCTCTCTTCGCGGTCTTCCTCGTCGCCTCGTGCAGTACTCCCGCACCCAAGGAACGCACTATCACGCTGACGTTCATCCGGCACGCGGAGTCGCAGTCCAATGCCGACGGGGTGATCAACACCGAGGTCCCGGGACCGTCGCTGACCGCTGCCGGGGAGCAGCAGGCGGCAGCGGTGGCCAACCGGCTGAAGGGCAACGGCTACGACGGCATCTACGCCTCGGAGATGGTCCGCACCCAGCAGACTGCCGCACCGATGTCCATGGCGCTGGGTGAACCCGTCAACGTGCTGCCAGGACTCAACGAGATATCCGCGGGCTGGTTCAACGGCGAGCAGATGGACCGCGCCGGCGCGACGTACATGGTGGCGCCGATGGACTGGATGCGAGGCGACACCAACTTCAGCATCCCGGGATCGGTCAGCGGGCGGGAGTTCAATGGCAAGTTCACCTCCGCGGTGCAGCGCATCTACGAAAGCGGGGACACCAAGCCCGTCGCCTTCTCCAGCGCCGCGTCGATCATGCTGTGGACACTGATGAACGTGCGCAACGGCAAGGACAGCCTGATGACCGACCACCCGCTGCCCAACACCGGCCGGGTGGTGATCACCGGCAATCCGGTGATCGGCTGGACGCTCGCAGACTGGGACGGCATCGGCTCGTTCTGAGCTGACATGGCCCATCACGAGGCGCTGCCCGTCTTCGCCGATGTCGACACCGGCGTCGACGATGCGATGGCACTGGTCTATCTGATCGCCAGTTCCGACGCCGAGTTGGTGGGCGTCGCCTCCACGGGCGGCAACGTCGACGTCGACCAGGTCTGCCGCAACAACCTCGGGCTGCTCGAACTATGCCGGGCCGGTGACATCCCGGTCTCGCGGGGAGCCGAACAGCCGCTGGCTGACACGATGCGAACCGCCGAAGATACCCATGGCCCTGCGGGTCTGGGTTACGCCGAGCTACCCGCCCACGACCGCAAACTCACGTCCTACGACTCCGCCGAGGCCTGGGTCCGCGCCGCGCACGCCCACCCCGGTGAGCTGATCGGCCTGGTGACCGGTCCGCTGACCAACCTCGCGCTGGCCGCCCGCGCCGAACCTGAGCTGCCGTCGCTGTTGCGGCGGCTGGCCATCATGGGCGGATCGTTCGATTACCGCGGCAACACCACGCCGGTGTCCGAGTGGAACATCAGCGTCGACCCTGAGGCCGCCGCCGAGGTATTCGCCGTGTGGGGGCGGGCCGCGGAATCGAAAGCGATTGAACCGCATCAGCTTCCGACAGTGTGCGGGCTGAACCTGACCGAGAACATCGCGCTGACGCCGGCGATATTGAGCCGGCTGGCCAATGCAGCCGAGGCGTCGTCGGTGGCGATGAGTGTGCTCGACGCCAGGGGAACCCGTTCGGTGGCCGACAACCCGCTGATCCGCGCACTCGAGGACGCGATGCGGTTCTACTTCGAGTTCCACTTCGACCAGGGCGAGGGCTATCTGGCCCATCTGCACGACCCCCTGGCGGCGGCGGTGGCACTGGATCCCGGCATCGTCGCGACCCGGGCGACCACCGTCGACGTCGAACTGACCGGGACACTGACACGCGGTATGACGATCGCCGACTGGAGCCGGCGGTGGGGTCGGGAACCCAACGCGCACATCGGGGTCGACGTCGACCCGGCAGCCTTCTTCGACCGGTTCATCGAGCGGGTCGGCCCGTTCGCGCGGCGTCTGGTTCATTCGTAGACCCCTTCGAGGTACCACCGCCGCTGGCGATAACACAGCAGCAGCGCGGTCCCCGGTTCTTCATCGGACCGGTTGCCCACCAACACCTGAACGCGCGCCGTGCGGCCTGCCCGGGATTGCTCGGCCTGGTCCCACCACCGTTCGTCGACCGGCCACGGCCCGGCCCACCAACTCAGCTCACCCCGGTACTGGCCGTCCAGCCGGGCCGGCTCGGCGCTGAAGATCCCGCGCGAGGTCACCCGGACCGGATTGCCCTGGGCGTCAAGCAGTTCCACCGGATCGTCGAGAAGCACGGTCGGCGCCGGCTCGGGCAGCCGCCCCGGCCACGGCCGGTCGGGGTCGGCCCTGGGCACCAACTCGTCGCCGAGCGGGGTCAAGGTGATGCGCTCGGCGGGCCCGCGACCGCCGGACAGGACCGGCAGCTGCACGGCCTCCTGCCCCAGCAGGCCCTGCACCCGCACCAGTGCCCGCCGGGCCCGCAACCGGTCCTCCTCCCCGACGCCGCCCCACAGCGGCAGCTGAAGCGCCTCTGCGGAAACAACTTCCACCGGCTGCAGCCGCAGCATCGTCACCGGGGCACTCGGCCGGTCGGTGGGCCTGGCTCGAGTGAGCCAGCCGTCGAGCTGCCAGCGCACCCGGTCGGCGGTGGCGTCCTCGGTCAACGGCTCGGCGCACCGCCACACCCGGGTCAGCTCGCCGCCGTTGGCGGTGACGGCGTGGATGGCCAGCCGGGTGCAGCCGACCCCGGCCGACCCCAGCCTGGAGTGCAGGCTCGCGGCCAGCGTCCGCCCCGCGAATGCCGCCGCGTCGACCCGGTCGATCGGCGGATCGCAGGTGAGCACGGCGTCGAGTTCCGGCGGCGGCTCGCGGCCCGACGGTCCGCGCACCGGCTCAGCGCGGGCGAACCGATGGGCGGCCACCGCGTCGGCCCCGAACCGGGAGGCGACGTCGCTACGGGACAGCTCGGCGAACTGACCCAGAGTGCGAATACCCATGCGCCACAACAGATCGGCCAGCTCTTCGCGACCGGGACCGGACAGGCTCGGTTCGGTGGCCAGCTGCCGGATCGACAGCCCCGACAGGAACGCCGCATCCGCACCGGGCTCGAGCACACGTCCGGCCCGGGCGGCGAACACGGCCGTCGCCATCTGATCGGCGACTCCCACCTGGCATTCGGCGCCGGCCGCGGCGACGGCGTCCACCAGCCGCTCGGCGGCCACCTGCTCGGAGCCGAAGTAGCGGGCGGCCCCGCGAACCGAAAGCACCAGCAGGCCCGGCCGCAGCACCTCCGCACGGGGCACCACCTCGTCGACCGCCGCCGTCACCCCTTCGAAGAACCGGGCATCACGGGCCGGGTCGGCGGTGACCACATGCAGCTGCGGACAGCGCGCCTGCGACTCGCGCCGGCGCAGCCCGCGACGCACACCGGTCGCGCGTGCCGCCGCCGAACAGGCGATCACCCGGTTGGCCAAGGTGACCGCGACGGGGGCTGTCGCCGGCAGCCCCGCCGCCACGGCCGCGGCGACGGCCGGCCAGTCCATGCACCAGATCGCCAGCACCCGGGCGGTCACATCAGCCCACCCTCGACCGGACGGCGCGCCCCCGCGCACGCACGGACAACTGCACCCGGCTGATCCGGCCACAACCCGGTACCGGAACACCTGCGCGACCAGCGGTCATCTCGTAGCCGCGCACCCGGGCATCGAGCCGGATCGAGGCGTCCTGCCACTCCCCCCGAGTGACCACCACGGTGCAGCCCTTCTGCCGGGCCCGGGCCACCACTGCCCGCGCCCGGGTGGCGGTCACGGTTCGGCCGGCCAAGCCGACCACCACCAGGTCCATCCCGTCCATCAGCACCGCGGCCACCTCGACGGGGTCGGTTCCCGGATCCGGGATCACCGCGAGCCGGCTCAGGTCGGCACCCATCTCCGCGGCGGCCAGCAGACCGAAATCCGGCAGTCCGACGACGGCCACATGGCCACCGCCGGCCGTCACCGCGGCGGCCATGCTCACCGGCAGCGAGAGGGCTCCGGAAGCCACCGCCACCGCGCCGCGGGGCAACCCTGCCGGGAGCACGTCAGCCAGCGATTCTGGCACCGGCAGCAAAGTTTCCGAGGCCGGAAGAAGCTCGTCGTCCCGCTCGGTGACAGGGCGGGTGCCACCCACCTTCCCGGACACCGCCGCCATCTGGCGACGGAGCTGTTGTAGCTGCTCAGCACGGTCAAGCTGCCGCTTTTCCAGGGCAATCGCCGCCGTCATCGCCCACCTCCAGCTGCGATCGACATCCACTGTGTTCGAATGTATGTTCGACTCTATGAGTAAACACCAACCCCCCGACAGCGTCAAGCGATCAGCCAGCCCCCACCCAGCCGACGATCGGCGTGCTGGCACCATGCATTCAAGCGGCAAACCCAATGACGGAACCGCAGGGAAAGGGGAACACATGAATACCGAGCAGGCCGACAAGATCGCCAACGGAGCTGGCTTCGTCGCCGCGCTCGACCAGAGCGGGGGCAGCACACCGAAGGCGCTGAAACTCTACGGCATCGCCGAGGACGCGTACTCCGGTGACGAGCAGATGTTCGACCTGGTTCACCAGATGCGGACCCGGATCATCACCAGCCCGAGCTTCGACGGCGACCGGATCCTGGCCGCGATCCTGTTCGAGATGACCATGGACCGCGACATCGAGGGCCGCCCCACCGCCGACTACCTCTGGAACGTCAAGAAGGTCGTGCCGATCCTCAAGGTCGACAAGGGTCTTGCCGCCGAGGAGGACGGCGGGCAGGTGATGAAGCCCATCGCCGGCCTGGACGACCTGCTGGCCCGCGCCGTGGACAAGGGCATCTTCGGCACCAAGATGCGCTCGGTCATCAAGCTGCCCGGCGGCGGCCTCGATGCGGTGGTGGACCAGCAGTTCGAGGTGGCCCGCCAGATCCTGGCCGCCGGTCTGGTGCCGATCATCGAACCCGAGGTCGACATCCACAGCCCCAAGAAGGGCGAGGCCGAAGACCAGCTCAAAGCCGCGATCATCGACCACCTCGGCGCGCTCGGCGACGACCAGCAGGTGATGCTCAAGTTGACGCTGCCCGACACCGACGACCTCTATCGCGATCTGGTGGACCACCCGAAGGTGATGCGGGTGCTCGCACTGTCCGGTGGCTACACCCGCGCGGAGGCCTGCGAGCGGCTGGCCCGCAACCACGGTGTCATCGCCAGCTTCTCGCGGGCGTTGACCGAGGGGTTGACCGCCCAGCAGAGCGACGAGGAGTTCGACAAGGCGCTGGACGAGGCGATCGCCGAAATCGCCGCTGCCTCAAGGACGTAACGAGCCTATTCCCACTCGATGGTGCCGGGTGGCTTGCTCGTGACATCGAGCACCACCCGGTTCACCTCGGGCACCTCGTTGGTGATGCGCGTCGAGATTCGCTCGAGCACCTCGTAGGGCACCCGCGTCCAGTCCGCGGTCATCGCGTCCTCACTGGAGACCGGGCGCAGCACGATCGGGTGGCCGTAGGTGCGCCCGTCGCCCTGCACACCCACCGAGCGGATGTCGGCCAGCAGCACCACCGGGCACTGCCAGATCTGGCCGTCCAGGCCGGCCGAGGTCAGCTCCTCACGGGCGATCAGGTCGGCGCGCCGCAGCGTGTCCAGCCGGCCCGCCGTCACCTCACCGACGATCCGGATGCCCAAGCCTGGCCCCGGGAAGGGTTGGCGCGCAACGATTTCCTCGGGCAGGCCCAGTTCGCGACCGACCGCACGCACCTCGTCCTTGAACAGCAGCCGCAGCGGTTCGACGAGCTTGAACTTCAGGTCGGCGGGCAGGCCGCCGACGTTGTGGTGACTCTTGATGTTCGCCGTTCCGGTACCGCCGCCGGACTCGACGACGTCGGGATACAGGGTGCCCTGCACCAGGAACTCGATGGGGTGGCCGTCGGAGTCGCCCTCGGCCAATAGGTCGCGCACCGCACCTTCGAATGCGCGGATGAACTCCCGGCCGATGATCTTGCGCTTGCCCTCCGGGTCGTGCACGCCTGAAAGTGCTTGCAGGAAACGGCCTTCGGCATCCACGGTGACCAGCCGGGCGCCGGTGGCCGCCACGAAATCGCGCTGCACCTGGGCCCGTTCGCCGGCACGCAACAGGCCGTGGTCGACGAACACACAGGTCAACCGGTCACCGATGGCGCGCTGCACCAGAGCGGCGGCCACCGCGGAGTCCACGCCGCCGGACAGACCGCACATGGCCGTACCGTCGCCGATCTGCTCGCGCACCTGCTCGATCAGGGTTTCGGCGATGTTGGCCGGGGTCCAGGCCGCGCCGATCCCCGCGAAGTCGTGCAGGAACCGGCTGAGCACCTGCTGGCCGTGCGGGGTGTGCATCACCTCGGGGTGGTACTGCACCCCGGCCAGTCGGCGGGCGCGGTCCTCGAACGCTGCGACGGGCGCACCGGAACTGGTCGCGACGACCTCGAAGCCCGCCGGCGCGGACGTCACCGCGTCGCCGTGGCTCATCCACACCGGCTGCTTGCCGGGAAGCCCCGAATGCAGTTCCCCGCCAAGGACTTCCATCTCGGTGCGGCCGTACTCACTGGTGCCGGTGCGAGCAACGGAGCCGCCCAGCGCCTGGGCCATGGCCTGAAATCCGTAGCAGATGCCGAACACCGGGACACCGAGGTCGAACAGGGCGGGATCGAGTTGCGGAGCGCCGTCGGCGTACACGCTGGCCGGACCGCCAGAGAGCACGATCGCCTGCGGGTCCTTGGCCTTGATCTCCTCGACGGTCGCGGTGTGCGGGACAACCTCGGAGAACACCCGGGCCTCCCGGACGCGGCGGGCGATCAGCTGGGCGTACTGCGCGCCGAAGTCGACCACCAAGACGGGACGAGGAGATTCCGATGTCACCGGCTCAGTCTAGTGGCGAGGCGGTAGGCGGCTAACCCGCCGTGTTGACCGGCGTGATCGGAAGATGGCGCAGCCCACCGGGGGCGTCGACCGGGACGACCGGGTTCTTCGGCGCGATCGGTGCCAGCCGCTGGTAGGCCTGGCCCTGCACGGGCCGCTGGTCGTCCTCACCCCGGTTGGGCCACAACGACGTTGCGCGCTCGGCCTGTGCGGTGATCGACAGTGACGGGTTCACACCGAGGTTGGCCGAGATCGCCGCGCCGTCCATCACATGCAGCGTCGGATAGTTGTACACCCGCTGATACGGGTCGATGACACCGTGCTCGGGGCTGTCGCCGATCGCCGCGCCACCGAGGAAGTGCGCGGTGAGCGGGATGTTGAACAGCTCGCCCCATGTCCCACCGGCCACACCGTCGATCTTCTCGGCGATGCGGCGGGTGACCTCGTTGCCGACCGGGATCCACGTCGGATTCGGCTCGCCGTGACCCTGCTTGCTGGTGATCCGGCGCAGCCCCAGCACACCCCTCTTGGTGTAGGTGGTGATCGAGTTGTCCAACTGCTGCATCACCAGCGAGATCATGGTGCGCTCACTCCAGCGCCGCGGGGACAGCATGCGCAGCATGGCACGCGGATCCCCGCCGGCGTTGATGAACAGCTGCTTCCAGCGCGGCACGTCGCTGCCTTCCGGGCCGGGCCCGTCGGTCATCAGCGTCTGCAGCAGGCCCATCGCGTTGGAGCCCTTGCCGTAGCGGCAGGGCTCGACGTGGGTGTCGGGGGTGGGATGGATCGACGACGTGATCGCCACACCGTGGGTGAGGTCCAGGTCGGGACGGGCCTCCCGCCGGGCGGCGCCGACGATGGACTCCGAGTTGGTGCGGGTGAGCACACCGAGCTTGTCGGACAGCTTGGGCAGCTTGCCGGTGTCGCGCATCTTGAACAGCAGGTTCTGGGTGCCCCACGTGCCTGCGGCCAAGATCAGCTGGCGCGCGGTGAACGTCCGGGTGTTCTTGCGGGCCCACCGCCCGGTGCGCATGCTGTGGATCTCCCAGGTCCCGTCGGGACGCTGCTCGAAGCCAGTCACCGTCGCCATCGGAAAGACTTGCGCCCCAGCCTTTTCCGCGAGACCAAGATAGTTCTTGACCAGAGTGTTCTTCGCGCCGTGCCGGCAGCCGGTCATGCATTCGCCGCATTCGATGCAGCCGGTGCGGGCCGGGCCCACACCCCCGAAGTAGGGATCGGGCACCGTCTTGCCCGGCGTCGTCTCGCCGTCGGGTCCGAAGAACACCCCGACCGGAGTAGGCCTGAAGGTGTCACCGACACCCATCTCGTCGGCCACCTCCTTCATGATGCGGTCGGCGTCGGTGAAGGTCGGGTTCTTGACCACGCCGAGCATCCGCTGGGCTTGGTCGTAGTGCGGCATCAGTTCGGCGCGCCAGTCGGTGATGTTCTTCCACTGCGGGTCGTTGAAGAACGGGTCCGGCGGAACGTAGAGGGTGTTGGCGTAGTTCAGCGATCCGCCGCCGACGCCGGCGCCGGCCAGGATCATCACGTTGCGCAGCAGGTGAATTCGCTGGATGCCGTAGCAGCCCAGCCGCGGCGCCCACAGGAACTCCCGCAGCCGCCAGGAGGTCTTGGCGAATTCGTGGTCGGCGAACCGGCGGCCTGCCTCCAGCACGCCGACCTGGTAGCCCTTCTCGGTGAGTCGCAGGGCGCTGACGCTGCCGCCGAAGCCCGAACCGATGACGAGAACATCGAAATCCGGTTCCATTCGGCCAGCCTACCCACGAGTAGGGAGGCCTCATTCATCGCGGCCGAACTCAGGCGCCGACGATCAGGCCGACCTTCTGGAATTCCTTGAGGTCGCAGTACCCGGCCTTGGCCATCGACCGGCGCAGGCCGCCGACGAGGTTCAGCGAGCCGAACGGGTCGTCGGACGGGCCGTTGAGCACCCGGTCCAGCGACGGCCGCTCCCCCACCGCCACCTGCAACAGCGCGCCACGCGGCAGGGACGGGTGCGCGGCGGCCGACGGCCAGAACCAGCCGTCGCCGAGCGACTCCGCCGCCGAGGCCAGCGGCGTGCCGAGCACCACCGCGTCCGCGCCGCAGGCGATCGCCTTGGCCAGGTCACCGGAGGTGTGGATGTCGCCGTCGGCCAGCACGTGGACGTAGCGACCGCCGGTCTCGTCGAGGTACTCGCGGCGGGCGGCGGCCGCGTCGGCGATCGCGGTGGCCATCGGCACGCTGATGCCCAGCACCTCGTCGCTGGTGGTCACCCCGGAGGTGGAGCCGTATCCGACGATGACGCCTGCGGCGCCGGTGCGCATCAGATGCAGCGCGGTGCGGTGGTCGAGAACGCCGCCGGCGACCACCGGTACGTCGAGCTCGGAGATGAACGTCTTGAGGTTCAGCGGCTCACCGTCGCTGGCCACCCGCTCGGCGGAGATGATCGTGCCCTGGATGACCAGCAGATCGATGCCCGCAGCCACCAGCGTCGGCGTCAACAGCTGGGCGTTCTGCGGGCTGACCCGCACCGCCGTGGTGACCCCGGCGTCGCGGATCTGGGCGACGGCCGTACCGAGCAGCTCGGGATCCAGCGGCGCGGCATGCAGCTGTTGGAGCAGCCGGATCGCGGCGGTGGGCGCCCGCGGGCAGGAGCGGAGCGACCCGGGGGCGGGTCCTTGCTCCTTCTCGGCCGCCTCGATGACCTGGGCGATCTTCTCCCCGACATCGGCGTGCCGGCCGATCAGCCCCTCGCCGTTGAGCACACCGAGCCCGCCGAGGCGACCCAGCTCGATGGCGAACTCCGGCGACACCAGCGCGTCGGTCGGATGTGCCACTACGGGGATCTCGAAGCGGTAGGCGTCGAGCTGCCAGCCCGTCGAGACGTCCTGTGACGAGCGGGTGCGCCGGGACGGCACGATGTTGATGTCGTCGAGTTCATAGGTACGGCGGGCGGTTCTGCCCATGCCGATTTCAACCATGTCACGCACTGATCGGCACCTAGCGGGCGTAGTAGTTGGGAGCTTCGACAGTCATGGTGATGTCGTGCGGGTGGCTTTCCTTCAGACCCGAGGCGGTGATCCGGACGAACTGCGCCCGCTGCAAGGCCTCGATGGTGTGCGCGCCCGTGTAGCCCATCGCGGCGCGCAGACCGCCGGTGAGCTGGTGGATCACGGTGGCCAGCGGGCCGCGGAACGGCACCCGGCCTTCGATACCTTCTGGCACCAGCTTGTCCTCGGAAAGGACGTCGTCCTGGAAGTATCGGTCCTTCGAGTAGGACTTGGCGGTGCCGCGGCCCTGCATGGCGCCCAGCGACCCCATGCCGCGGTAGCTCTTGAACTGCTTGCCGCTGACGAAGATCAGCTCGCCGGGGGCCTCGGCGGTTCCGGCCAGCAGCGACCCCAGCATCGTCGTGGACGCGCCCGCCGCCAGCGCCTTGGCGATGTCACCGGAATACTGCAGCCCGCCGTCGGCGATCACCGGCACGCCGTGCGGCGCGCACGCCGCCGTCGCCTCCAGAATCGCGGTGATCTGAGGGGCGCCCACCCCGGCGACCACGCGGGTGGTGCAGATCGAGCCGGGGCCGACACCGACCTTGACGGCGTCGGCCCCGGCCTCGACCAGCGCAGCGGCCGCGCTGCGGGTGGCGACGTTGCCGCCGATCACCTCGACGCGATCGCCGACCTCGGCCTTGACCTTGCCGACCATCTCGAGCACCAGGCGGTTGTGGGCGTGGGCGGTGTCGACCACCAGCACGTCGACGCCCGCATCGGCCAGCGCCATGGCACGGTCCCAGGCGTCGTCGCCGACACCGACGGCCGCACCGACCAGCAGCCGGCCGTCGCTGTCCTTGGTGGCCAGGGGATGCTGCTCGGTCTTGACGAAGTCCTTGACGGTGATCAGCCCGGTGAGCCGGCCGTGCCCGTCGACGATGGGAAGCTTCTCGATCTTGTTGCGTCGCAACAGCCCCAGCGCGGCGTCGGCGGTGACGCCCTCCTGAGCGGTGATCAGCGGCGACTTGGTCATGACCTCGGAGACCGGCTTGCCCATGTCGACTTCGAAGCGCATGTCGCGGTTGGTGATGATGCCGACCAGCGTGCCGTAGTCGTCGACGACCGGCAGGCCGGAGATGCGGAACCGGGCGCACATGGCGTCGACCTCGGCCAGGGTGTTCTCCGGCGAGCAGGTCACCGGGTCGGTGACCATCCCGGCCTCGGAGCGCTTGACCATCTCGACCTGCCCGGCCTGCTCGGCGATCGACAGGTTGCGGTGCAGCACGCCCATGCCGCCCTGGCGCGCCATGGCGATCGCCATCCGCGCCTCGGTCACGGTGTCCATCGCCGAGCTGACCAGCGGCACCTTCAGGCGGATCTTCCTGGTCAGCTGACTGGAGGTGTCGACCGCCGCGGGCACCACATCCGAGGCCGCGGGCAACAGCAGCACATCGTCGAACGTCAGACCCAGCATGGCGACCTTGTTGGGGTCGTCACCGCCGGTGAATACCGGGTCGGCGATCAGGCCATCCAGACCCGCGGAAAGACCGTCGATGCGGCCGGTGCTGCCTTCGGCAGTGGACATCGGTGAGGCCCCCATCAGCTGGCGGAACGAGGACACCATCCTATCGGTTCGAGGTAGCCTTCCCTGGCGCGATACCCGCGTCGCTGGCTAGTGTGGAGGCGTGCGCGACCACTTTCCACCAGGCCTGCCGCCAGACCCGTTCGCCGACGACCCCTACGATCCGTCGGCTGCCCTTGATGCTCTGGAGCCTGGTCAGCCGCTGGACCCCCAGGAGCGCGCCGCGGTCGAAGCCGATCTCGCCGACCTCGCGGTCTACGAGGCGCTGCTGGCGCACCGCGGGGTGCGTGGCCTGGTGGTGTGCTGCGACGAATGCCAGCAGGATCATTACCACGACTGGGATATGTTGCGCGCCAACCTTCTTCAACTTCTGGTCGACGGCACCGTGCGCCCGCACGAGCCGGCCTACGATCCGGAGCCGGATGCCTACGTGACGTGGGACTACTGCCGCGGATACGCCGACGCCTCACTCAACGAGGCGACGTCCGATTACGAGGGGCATCGCTGACCTCAGTTTCCGCCGAGCCGCGGTAGCAGCGGCATCGCTGTGGTGGTGATCACGATTTGCGGAGGCGCCGTTGGCGCCTCCGCTGGTGACGGCACGGTCGCGACGGCAGTGGGCGCAGTGGCGGGCGCGGGAGCCGGAACGAATGCGACCGCAGGCGCCGACGGCGGTGCCGAGGCCGCTGCACTGGAGGTGGTGGTGGCCGGCGCGGCCGTGGTGGTCGTGGTGGTGCTCGTCGGCGTAGTGGTGCTCGTCGGCGTAGTGGTGCTCGTCGGCGTAGTGGTGCTCGTCGGCGTAGTGGTGCTCGTCGGCGTAGTGGTGCTCGTCGGCGTAGTGGTGCTCGTCGGCGTAGTGGTGCTCGTCGGCGTAGTGGTGCTCGTCGGCGTAGTGCCGGTAGTGGTCGTGGCCGCCGTTGTCGAGGTGGGCGTCGGCGTCGACGATGTCGTGGGCGCCGAAGACGTGCTCGACGGGGCCTGCGTCGTGGTCGGGGCCGCCGTGGTGGTGGTCGGCGGCTGCGTCTGCTCAGTGGGCGAGGTTGGCACCGTCGTCGAACCGTCCGACGGAGTCGTGGAGATCGTGATGGGCGGCAGACCGGGCACGCTCGTTGGTGGGACGCCGGGACCTTCGCTCGGGGTGACGACGGCAGGAACCAGCTCGGTGGCCGACGGCGGCACCGTGTAGGTGATGCCGGGCGGCACCGTCGCTTCCGGATCCTTCTGAACGACCTTGGCGGACAACTGATTCCACTGATCGAGCAGCTGCTGCTTCTGCTGTGGGTCGGCGAGGCCGTCCACCTGGGTGCTCACCGCGACCAGCTTGTCCTGCGCCTGCTGCCAGTCCCCCTTGGCGATGAGGTCCTGCACCTGGGTCAGCTGGGTCTGCGCGGCGAGCGCGATCTGGTCATCGCGGACCTGCTTGGGTGCACCGAAGAGCATCGTGCGCAGGCCGTAGAGCGCGTCACCGGGACCCGCCCCGGCCACGACCGCGCCGAACCCGCCGATCGCCAGCACACCTGCGGCGGCCGCGCCGACGAGACTCAGGCCGCGACGGCCGCGCACGGTGGTGTGCTTCTGCTTCTCGGCCACGCCCGCGCGCAGCGCGGTGACCGCGTCCCGCTCGGTGATCAAGCCGGTGGCCGGCGGCCAGCGCATCTCGTCGCGCCACCCGCCGAGCATGGAAGCCAGCATGGCGTCGGCGCGATCCTGCGGGGCCACCGGAGCGCCGGTGGCCAGCGCGTCGATCAACTGGTCGCTGCGGACGATGGCGTCCAACGACGATTCGTCGTTACGGGAGTTGCGTCCGAAGTCAGGCATAGTCCTGCCCACCTGCCGCGGTGATCTCGGACTTGAGTTTGGCCAGGGCGCGGTGCTGCGCGACCCGGACCGCGCCCGGTGTGCTGCCGACGGCGTCGGCGGTCTCCTCAGCGGACAGGCCCACGACAATGCGCAGGATCAGGATGTCGCGCTGTTTGTCGGGCAGCACGGATAGCAGCTTGTTCATCCGCGCCGAGGTGTCGGCCTGCATGGCCATCTGTTCAGGACCCGCGTCCAGCGAGTACCGCTCCGGCACCACATCGGTGGGATCGGATCGGTTACGGGCCGCGGCGCGGTGAGCGTCTGCGACCTTGTGCGCAGCGATGCCGTACACGAAGGCCAGGAAGGGGCGACCCTGATCCTGGTAGCGCGGCAGCGCCTGAATGGCGGCCAAGCAAACCTCCTGTGCGACGTCATCGGCTGAGAGGCCTACCCGCTCCGTGGCCCCCAGGCGGGCCCGGATGTAACGGACCACGATGGGGCGGATGGTCTCCACCACTTCCCGGAGCGCATCGCGACTGCCGGCCACAGCTTCCGCAACGGCGGCGTCGAGACGTTCTCCTGGAATTGTCATCGACGGCGATATCTCCAACGTTACGAACTGGGCGCTACCTGGCAGCCATTCAGCTAGACAATATCGGCCCATCCGGGCGACCGGGCGCTAGCCGCGGCACCACTGCCCGCCGCGCCGTGTAATGGCCGCGGCGCATTCGTCCCGGATCGCCGAGACTTGCGGTGATGTAAGCGTTGCACTTCCGATATCGAACAGTAGACATGCCAGCGCCCACCGCAGGGGCACAAGACCGTAGGTCTGGGTGTCGGCCAGGGCGGCGTCGGCAACCTCCCGCGAGCGCCCCGGCGACCCCGCGCTGCACAGCGCGGCCGCTAGCACCACGTCACTTTTGACCCGGTGCCGTCGCAGCTCCGGCAGCGCCGCCTCGGCGAGTTCCACCCCGCGCCGGGCATGGTTCAGCGCGCTCTCCCCCTGGCCGCCGGCCATCGCCAGCTCGGCGCTGACCCACGCCTGCCGGATCGCCAGCCGGGGCGCCGGCGCGTCGGTGTCGCCGAGGACGTCGGCGGCGAGACCGAGCAACCGGGCCGCGGCCGCCAGCCGGCCGATGCCCAGTGCGTCGGCCGCCAGACCGACGAGCGCGTCGACCATCGCCTCACCGGGAGCCGGAGCCAACGCCAATGCGCGCCCGTCCCAGCCGCGTGCCAGCCGGTGACCGCCCAGTTGCCGCAGAAAGGACGCCGCAGTGCTCAGAGCTAACGACGCCCGCGCACCGGACGGCTGCAGCCGCCGCATCGCCGCGAGGTCGACGCGGGCGCTGCTGTAGCGCCCCTGACCGCCGGCGGCCACCGCCCGCAGCCACAGCTGTTCGGGCGTGTGTGCGGCGGGCAGCGGCCAGCGGCCCGGGTCGCCGCCGAACGCGGCAGCGGTTAGCGTGGTGGTCGCCATATGTCCGGCGACGCTATCAACACCGCCGAACAAATTCGTCAGTTAACAGTTAGTGGTCGTCACGTTACGGCCGTGTCAACGACCTATTGCGCGCTAGGCAATCGAGCGCTGACGACGCCCAGGCCATCCTGGGTAAATCACGGAAGTTTCACGTCGGCGCCGGATCGC
Source organism: Candidatus Mycolicibacterium alkanivorans (assembly GCF_022760805.1). Taxonomy (NCBI): domain Bacteria; kingdom Bacillati; phylum Actinomycetota; class Actinomycetes; order Mycobacteriales; family Mycobacteriaceae; genus Mycobacterium; species Candidatus Mycolicibacterium alkanivorans. The sequence continues at coordinate 3,932,416 of NZ_JAIVFL010000001.1, forward strand.
ATAGCACCTCAGCCGGCGGCGGGGGGGCGCAATGATGAACGTGACGTAAATTCTCAAGCTGCAGTTATGCGATTGCGCACAGGGCGCGGCTATTGACGCGCTTCACAGGCCACCCCTAATTTTGTGGGCACGAGTAGTCATCGGCGACAGTGCTCGGACCGGTTCCACAACTCACGCGTTCGAAAGATGCGCGGGGAGAGGGGTTTTCCAATGCCACAGCCGCAGCAGCTGCCCGGACCAAACGCAGACGTCTGGGATTGGCAAATCCAAGGCCTTTGCCGAGGTGTCGACTCGTCGATGTTCTTCCACCCCGACGGTGAACGCGGCCGCGCCCGGGCACAGCGGGAGATGCGCGCCAAGGAGATGTGCCGGAGCTGTCCGGTGATCGCCCAGTGCCGTTCGCACGCACTGACCGTCGGTGAGCCCTACGGAATCTGGGGCGGGCTGTCCGAGTCCGAGCGCGAGCTGTTGCTCAAGCGCGGGATCCGCCGCACCGCCTGACCGTCAGCTAACGTTGAAAGTGGCCCGTCCGGACTCGGATGGGCCACTTTTATTGCCCTGCCCAGTCGAGCGGGCGCATGACCGCGGTCACCGGCACCGGCAGGCGCTGGATCGCCAGCATCACGGAATCCGTGGCGCCAGATCACGTGCAGCACTCCCCAGCGTTTGGCGTTCGCCAGCGCAGCATCGTCAACTAGCCGCCTCGACGCTCAGGTGACCCGGGTCCACGGTTGACAGTTGTGCGACTCGAACGCCTTGACCGTCGAATTGATCCAGACCCCGAAGGTCGAGGCCGTGCCGCCCGTGTTGTACAGGCCCGGCGAGATGTCTGACCCGACGAGAAAGAAGCCTTCTCCGGGAATTGGGTTCACCGGGTCGGCGCCGGCGGGGGACGCAAACACGAAGGCGGCCAACGAGGCAACGAGCCCCGCCGCCGCGTAACGCAGACGTGTTGGAGGCATACCTCCTCGTCGCGACCGTGTAGGCCTCAGGTACGCTCGGTGAGCCCGCTGTCACGACGGCTCATCAGCACCTGATTTCTCGCCACCCTGCTTTTTCAGCGTCTCACTCGCGCTGCTGACGACGCTTCGGATGAAGTCGAACTGGGTCTTGACGAGTTTGTCGGCCATATCGAGCGCGGCCTCAACGATGGTCTCGCGTCTCGACGGGTGATCGTCGTCATGCCCCGGCAACGACTCTTCCACGGCGCCAACGAATTTGCGTACGGCATCGATCGCGCTCCGTTGTCCGGATTCAACCGATTTGAGCACTTCGTCAGACAAGCCTGCTGCCCGTTGCGCCAGGTCGGACGCACGCTCGGCAGGCGAATTCTTCTCGGTCCCCTCCGCCATGATCACTCCTGAAGGATTGAGTGCAGAAACGAGCCTCGAGCGACTCGCCATCAGGATGCGCTCCGACGTCGCGCCCCCATAGGGCCGATGGTCCCTTCTTGAGCTGCACCTCACCCGAGCACTGAATGCCGAACGTGGGGCTTATGCAGGAGACTCGACGAAATCACCTGCATAAGCCCCACATTCGAGGCCGCAACTGCTACCTAGTGGGCGTGCCCGTGGCCATGGCCGTGGCCGTGGCCGGCGTGCTCGTCGAAATCGACCGGCTTCTCGACGATCGCGGTCTCGGTGGTGAGGATCATCCGTGCCACCGACGCGGCGTTGACCACCGCCGAGCGGGTCACCTTGACCGGGTCGATGACACCGTCGGCGATCAGGTCACCATAGGTCAGCGTCGCGGCGTTGAAGCCGTGCCCCGCCGGGAGTCCACTGACCTTGTTGACCACGACAGCCCCATCGAGACCGGCGTTGGTGGCGATCCAGAACAGCGGGGCCGACAGCGCCGAGGAGAACACGTCGACCCCGAGGGCCTCGTCTCCCGACACCGACGCGCGCAGCGGCTCGAGGGCCTTGCGCGCCTGCACCAAGGCGCTGCCGCCGCCGGCGACAATGCCCTCCTCGACGGCCGCCTTGGCCGCGTGCACGGCGTCCTCAACCGAGGCCTTACGCGTCTTGAGCGCAGTCTCGGTGGCCGCACCGACCTTGATGACGGCGACGCCGCCGGCCAGCTTGGCCAGCCGTTCCTGCAGCTTCTCGCGGTCCCAGTCGGAGTCGGAGGCCTCGATCTCGCCCTTGAGCTGCTTGACCCGGTTGGCGATGTCCTCGTGCGTGCCGCCGCCGTCGACGATGACGGTGTCGTCCTTGCTGACCACCACGCGACGCGCCGTGCCCAGCACCTCCAAGCCGACCTCGCGCAGCGCCAGGCCGACATCGGGGTTGACCACCTGACCGCCGGTCACGACCGCCAGATCGTCGAGGAACGCCTTGCGGCGGTCACCGAAGAACGGCGCCTTGACCGCAACGGCCTTCAGCGTCTTGCGGATGGCGTTGACCACCAGGGTCGACAGCGGTTCGCCCTCGACGTCCTCGGCTACGATCAGCAGCGGCTTGCCGGCCTGGGCCACCTTCTCCAGCAGCGGCAGCAGGTCGGGCAGCGAGCTGATCTTGTCCCGGTGCAACAGCACCAGCGCGTCCTCCAGGATGGCTTCCTGCGAGTCGAAGTCGGTGACGAAGTAGGCCGAGATGAAGCCCTTGTCGAAGCCGATGCCCTCGGTGACCTCCAGTTCGGTGTTCATCGTCGAGGACTCCTCGACGGTGACCACACCGTCGGCGCCGACTCGGGTCATGGCCTCGCCGACCATCTCGCCGACTTCCTCGTCACGCGAGGAAACGGTGGCGACCTGGCCGATGCCGGTCTTGCCCGACACCGGGGTGGCCGCAGCCAGCAGCGCCTCGGAGACGGCGTCGGCCGCTCGGGCGATGCCTGATCCCAGCGCGATGGGGTTGGCGCCTGCGGCGACGTTGCGCAGGCCGTGCTTGATCAGCGCCTGCGCCAGCACGGTGGCGGTGGTGGTGCCGTCGCCGGCGACGTCGTTGGTCTTGGTCGCCACCGACTTGACCAATTGGGCGCCGAGGTTCTCGAACGGATCCTCGAGGTCGATCTCACGGGCGATGGTCACGCCGTCGTTGGTGACGGTCGGACCGCCGAAGGCTTTCGCGAGGACCACGTGGCGGCCGCGCGGACCCAGTGTGACCCGGACGGCACCGGCGAGCTTGTCCACGCCGGCTTCCATTGCGCGGCGGGCGGTTTCGTCGAATTCAATCAGTTTGCTCATATGTATTGCCTGACTCTCGCTTCAGCGCGGTCCGCCCCGGAAACCGTCCGCGACGAGCGCGGGATTTCCGGGGCGGTTCACGGGTGCTACTTGTTGACGACCGCCAGCACGTCGCGGGCCGACAGGATCAGGTACTCCTCGCCGTCGTACTTGATCTCGGTGCCGCCGTACTTGCTGTAGATGACGGTGTCGCCTTCGTGGACATCCAGCGGGATCCGCTTCTCGCCATCCTCGTCCCACCGGCCGGGGCCGACGGCGACGACGGTGCCTTCCTGCGGCTTCTCCTTGGCGGTGTCCGGGATGACCAGACCCGACGCGGTGGTCGTCTCGGCCTCGTTGGCCTGTACGAGGATCTTGTCCTCGAGTGGCTTGATGTTCACGCTCGCCACGATGGAGCCCTCCACTGTTAGGGGTGCGGGTCCGGGGCTTTTCCCCGGACCTGTCGTTCAACCAGGTGTTCGGCATACATTCGAGCCTTTGCACCGTCGTCGCGGGTGCCGGCGCAGGGGATCGTCCGCGTGCCACCTAGCACTCTATACGTGAGAGTGCTAACACTCAAGGGCGCCGCCGAAGGAGGCACGCACCAGCAGCCGTCCCGCGCCGTCGAAGTCGCCGGCATCGATCAGTCGCTCATGCCACCTGCCCGGCGATGACGGGCAGACCCGGGTCGGTTGGCACGTCCAGCGGCGAGGGGGCCGCCCCGGCGGCGATCAGATGCGCGGCGAAGGAGGCCATCATCGCCCCATTGTCGGTGCACAGCCGCGGCCGCGGGATTCGTAGCGTCAATCCGGCGGCGGCGCAACGCTCTTCGGCCAACTCGCGCAGGCGCGTGTTGGCCGCCACGCCGCCGGCGATGAGCAGGGTGCTCACCTCCATCTCGACGGCCGCCCGCACCGCCTTGGCGGTCAGCACGTCGGCGACAGCCTCCTGGAATCCGGCCGCCACATCTGCCGCGTGGTAGTCCGGATGGCTCTCGACGTATCGTGCGACCGCCGTCTTGAGCCCGGAGAAGCTGAACGCGAACCGCTCGTCGCGCGGGCCGGTCATGCCGCGCGGGAACACGACGGCCGCCGGGTCACCGGTGCGCGCCAGGTCGTCGAGGGCCTTGCCGCCGGGGTAGCCGAGGCCCAGCAGTCGGGCCACCTTGTCGTAGGCCTCCCCCGCCGCGTCGTCGACGGTGCTGCCGAGTTCCTCGATGGGCTCGCCCAGCGAACGCACGTACAGCAGGTGGGTGTGCCCGCCTGAGACCAGCAGGCCGACACTCTCGGGCAGCGGACCGTGGTCGTAGACGTCGGCGGCCAGGTGCCCCCCGAGGTGGTTGACGGCATAGAACGGCACATCCCAGGCCGCGGCGTAGGCCTTTGCGGCGGCGACACCGACGAGCAACGCCCCGGCCAGTCCCGGTCCGATGGTGGCGGCGACGACATCGGGTTTGTCGATGCCGGCCGTGGCCAGCGCGCGCCGCATGGTCGGGCCGAGTGCTTCGAGGTGGGCCCGCGAGGCGATCTCGGGGACCACCCCGCCGTAGCGGGCGTGTTCGTCGACGCTGGAGGCGACCTCGTCGGCCAGCAGCGTCACCGTCCCGTCGGCACCGAGACTGGCGATACCGACTCCGGTTTCATCACAGGAACTTTCGATGGCCAGAACCTTCATTGCGCATCCCGCCGCATCGTGTAGGCATCGGCGCCGCTGACCTGGTAGTAGCGCTTGCGCACGCCGATCTTGTCGAAACCGAGGCTGGTGTAGAGCGCGATCGCCGGCTCGTTGTCGGTGCGCACCTCCAGGTAGACCACCGAACCCGGACCAACTTCGCCGAGCAGTTCGGTCATCATGCGCCGGCCGATCCCCTTGCCCTGATAGGCGGGATCGACGCCGATGGTGTGGATCTCGTACTCGAACGGCGGCACCCGGCCCAGCCGTGAGATGCCGGCATAACCGACGAGTTTGTCATCCACCCGGGCCGCGACGTAGCGGTTGTGCGGGGCGGCCAGCTCACGGACGAAGGAAAACTCCGGCCAGGGGTCGTCACCCTCGAACAGCATCATCTCCAACTCCGCACAGCGAGCGGCGTCAGTCTTGCGCAGCGGCCCGTAGCCGACGTTCATCGCGGCACCGTTATCCCGCGCTCGGCCAGCGTCCTGGCGTCGGGGCGCCGCAGATACAGCGGCACCAGCGGGCCCGGCTCGGCGGGCCAATCGGCCACGGCGGCAACCAAACCCACCGGGGTGGGGTACGCCACATCGATGCGTGGCAGGTCGAACCAGGCCGCATGATCCGGTGATCCGGCCACCGCCTCGGCCGTGCCGACCGGCACGTCGGCCGGCGCATTCACCTCGGGTCCCTCGATGCGCACGCCGTCGCGGTAGCGCGCCCAGTACACCTCGCGGCGCCGGGCGTCGGTCACCACCAGCACCTCGCCGCGACTCCCGACGCCGATCGCGTCCAGAGTGCACACCCCGTACACCGGCACACCCAGCGCATGTCCGTAGGCGGCGGCGGATGCCATCCCGACCCGCAGGCCGGTGAACGGTCCCGGACCGCATCCCACGACGACCGCATCCAGATCACCCATGGTCAGGCCCGCCCCGGCGATCGAGGCCACCACGTTGGGCGTGAGCATTTCGGCGTGGGCGCGGCCGTTGATGGTGATCCGTTGCGCTAGAACATGATTGCGCGCCCGGCTGTCATGGGCCACCACCGCCGCGGTGACCGCCGCGGTGGCCGTGTCGATCGCCAGGACGGTGCGCTTCATCCGCGGTGCCACCGCCATGTCGCTGTGCGCACGTCGCTGTCGGCGCTGCGGTGCAGTGCGATGTCGAGGTGGTTCTGCGAGAGGCGCTCGGCAAGACCCTCGCCCCACTCGACCACCACCACCGCGTCGTCGAGATCGGCATCGAGGTCCAGGGAGTCCAGTTCGCCCAGCAGGTCAGCGCCGTCGGTGTCGAGCAGTCGGTAGAAGTCCGCGTGGACCATCGCCGGGTGGCCGGGCCGGCGCGCACGGTGTACCCGGGCGAGCACGAAAGTCGGTGAGTTGATCGGGCCCTCGACGTCCAGGCCGACCGCGATTCCCTTTGCCAGAGCGGTCTTTCCGGCACCGAGTGGGCCGGAGAGCACCACGACGTCGCCGGCGCGCAACTGCTCACCCAGCCGCGCGCCCCACGCAATGGTGTCGTCGAGTGTCGGCAACTCGACGGTGCCGCTCTTCGCCCGGGTACTAGCCACCTGCCCGGTCCTTCAGGCGGCGGGCGAAGGCGACCAGCTTCGACGGTGTCGCCCGTTCGACCAGACGCACCAGCGCGTCGTTGATGATGTCGGGCCGTTCGAGCTGCACCAGATGGCCGGCACCGGAAACGATCACCAGCTCGGTGTCGGGCAGGACCGCGGCCATCTCCTCGGAGTGCTTAACCGGGGTGAGCACGTCGTGGTCGCCGCAGGCGATCATCGTGGGGACAGGGGCCAGCACCGGCAGGGCGGCGCTTTCGTCGTGCACCTCCAGCGCATGCAGGAACTCCACCAGAGTGGCGATGGGTGTGTCGTGAATCATGGCTTCGGAGAACGCCACAACGCTGGGACTCACGTTGTCGTCGCCGAAGGAGGCGGTCCGCAGGATGGGCCGCAGCACCGCGCGGGCGGCCCCGCGGGTGCGGTGCACCATCCTGGGCGCGTACCGCGCGGCAAAGCGCACCGCCTCCAGCGCCGGGTTCTGCAGGATCTCACCGAGCGGTGAGCGCGACAGACCCTCCGCGGCCGAAGAGATCAGCGCCGCACCGACGATGCGACGACCGTAGTGCTGCGGGAACTGGCGAGCATGCGAGAGCACCGTCATGCCGCCCATCGAATGGCCGATGAGAACCACCGGTCCGCGTGGAACCATCACCTGCAGAATGATTTCCAGATCCTGACCCAGCTGCGTGACGGTATAGGTGTCGACCGGGGCCGCACCGGACTGGCCGTGGCCGCGCTGGTCGTAGAACACCATCCGTACCTGATCGCCCCACCTCTCGGCGAGCGCCGCGCGCTGGAAGTGAAACGATCCCATCCGCAGGCAGAAGCCGTGGGCGAAGACGACGGTCAGCGGCGCTGTGACGGGGCCGACCTCGCGAACAACCAGGGGCACGCCGTCAGCGGTGGTCACCACACATCCGCGGTCGGCTTCCAGCAGCGCGAAATCCTCGCCGGCGTAGGCGTCCCGGATGAAGCTCCGGTGCCGGAGCGCCCGGGCGGCCGACACTCCGGCGGCGGTCCCGACAGCACTGAGGCCGGCCACCCCGGCAAGCAGTCCGGCCTTCTTGCCGACGCCGAGGCCCGGGTGGTCGGCCTTGCGAGCCAGCCGTGCGGCGCTCTTCTCGGCACTGCGGGCGAGCCGTTCGTCGATCCCATTGGCGCGCTCGGGTTTCGGCGCCGCTCCTGAGTCACCGGCCACCGGCGTCGACCCCCCGGTAGGTCCGCACGACCCGGCCGCGCGGACTGGTGAGGACCTCGTAGTGGATGGTGCCGAGCAGGTCGGCCCAGTCCTGGGCGGTGGACTCACCGGATGTGCCGGGGCCGAACAGGATCGCTTCGTCACCCTCGGCGACGTCGGGGGTTCCCGGGCCCAGGTTGACCACGAGCTGGTCCATGCAGATGCGGCCCACGTTGCGGCGCAGCCGGCCGTTGATCAGCACGTCGATGCGGCCGCCGAGGGTGCGGTAGACGCCGTCGGCGTAACCGATCGGCAGCAGCGCCAGGTTGGTGTCCTCCTCGGCGACCCAGGTGTGCCCGTAGGACACTCCTTCGCCCGCCTTGACCGGCTTCACCATCGCCACAGTGCATTTCAGCGTCATCGCCGGACGCAGCCCCATGTCACCCTGCTCGGGGATCGGGCTGAGACCGTAGACGGCGATACCGGGGCGGACCATGTCGAAGCCCAGGTCGGGACGCGTCAGTGCCGATGGAGAGTTCGACAGGTGGGCCACCTCGAACCCGATGCCGCGGCTGCGGGCCTCTGCGATCATGTCGGTGAACCGCTGGGCCTGAAGGTCGTTGAGCGGATCGTCCGGAACGTCACCACTGGCCAGGTGCGACATGATGCCGCGGATCCGGATAGCGTCGGCGGCCGCGGCGCGCCGCAGCGCGGTGAGCACCGCGGGATAGTCCGCCGGGCTCACTCCGCTGCGGTTGAGCCCGGTGTCCACCTTGACGGTGACCTCGGCGGTGCGCCCGGTGCGCTCGACGGCGTCGAGGAGGTCGACGACCTGGCGAGCCGACGACACCCCGATCTGCACATCGGCGGTCAGCGCGGGCGCGAAGTCGGTGCCCGGCGGGTGCAGCCAGGACAGCACCGGGGCGGTGATGCCCGAACGCCGCAGCGCCAGCGCCTCGTCGATGGTGGCGACGCCGAGTTCGGCGGCGCCTGCCGCCACCGCGGCGCGCGCCACCTGCGGGGCGCCGTGCCCGTAGGCGTCGGCTTTTACGACGGCCATCACCTGTGCGGATCCCGCGCGCTCGCGCAGAACCCGCACGTTGTCGACGATCGCCCCGAGATCGACGAGTGCCTCCGCACCTGCGCCGGAAACCTGAGATCGCGTCGATGGGGTCAGCGAAGTTGTGTGCATGTCCATGTCACCGCCGCCAATTGTCCCAGAACCGGGCCGATAACCACCCAACCGGGCCGCCCATGCCCGCATCGCCGCCTGGCTTGGAGAAACTCATCGTCGCGGCCCGGCTCGCACACCTGGCGACAAGCTGCCCGCTGAGGTGGCAGGTCCCCTAGCGTTTCACGCAGCGAAAGCCGATATGGCTCATGCCGGTATCGACCATCTGGGGTCGGCGGCGAGATCTAGGCCGCGGAACCCCTCCGGTCCATATCCATTACAATTATGTAACGAACTTCAGGCGCAGGACACTAGTGCGCGAAGTGCTGCTCGTCGAAGTGGCCGCCGGGCTTGATCGCATCCAGGTGGCCCAGCACCGCGTTGAGGTCTTCCCACAGCGAGCGGGCCAGGTCGGCGGAGAAGCCTTCGCGCACCACCACTCGTAGCACCGACACGTCCTCGGCCCCGTCGGGCATGGTGTAGGCGGGCACCTGCCAGCCGTAGGAGCGCAGCGCGTTGGACACGTCGAACTCGGTGTAGCCGAAGTCGCCGGACAGCTTGAACGCCACCACCGGGATCGCCGACCCGTCGGAGATCACCGTGAAGTGCTGGCAGTTGGCCAGCCGATCGGACAGCCACCGCGCGGTGCCCGAAAGGCATTGCATCACATAGGTATAGCCCGCGCGGCCAAGGCGAAGGAAGTTGTAGTACTGCCCCACCACCTGATTGCCCGGCCGGGAGAAGTTCAGCGTGAACGTCGGCATGTCACCGCCAAGGTAGTTGACCCGGAAGACCAGCTCCTCGGGCAGGTGATCGGCGTTGCGCCACACCACGAACCCGATGCCGGGGTAGGTCAGGCCGTACTTGTGGCCGCTGACGTTGATCGAGGCCACCCGCGGTAACCGGAAATCCCACACCAGGCCCGGGTGCAGGAACGGCACCACGAACCCTCCGCTGGCCGCATCGACGTGCACCGGGATGTCGAGATCCTGCTCCGCCGCCAGAGTGTCCAGGGCGGCGCAGATCTCGGCGATGGGCTCGAGTTCACCGGTGTAGGTCGTGCCCAGGATGGCCACCACACCGATGGTGTCTTCGTCGACGTGCTCCAGCACCTGCTCGGGGGTGATGACGTAGCGGTCCTCGGCCATCGGGAGGTAGCGCGGCTCGACCTCGAAGTAGCGGCAGAACTTCTCCCACACCACCTGCACGTTGGCGCCCATCACCAGGTTGGGGGTGCGGGTCTTCCACTCGTCCCCGACGCGCTGCTTCCATCTCCACTTCAGCGCCAGGCCGCCGAGCATCACCGCCTCCGAGGAGCCGATGGTCGACACCCCGACCGCGCTGGAGGAGTCGTCGTCGCGCAGGTTCTCGGCATGAAAAAGGTCGGCAACCATTGATACACAACGTGATTCGATCGCCGCAGTCGCCGGATACTCGTCCTTGTCGATCATGTTCTTGTCGAACGTCTCGGCCATCAGCTTCTCGGCCTCCGGGTCCATCCACGTCGTCACGAACGTCGCGAGGTTGAGCCGGGAACTGCCGTCGAGCATCAGCTCGTCGTGGACGAACCGGTAGGCCGCAGCCGGTTCCATCGACTCGTCGGGTAACCGCAACGACGGGATCGGGTCGGTGGACAACCGCCCCGTGTAGGCAGGCGCGATCGACGGGGAGCGGTACTTGACGTGCGGCATGCTTCCTTCTCTCTCTAGAGTGCTGCAACGGCTGAACGGATGTGGGCCAGGATGCGCGACGCCGAGGTGGGTACGGATGCGGGGCCGGGATCGGCCGCCGAGGCGTTGGCGGCGCGGGCGTGCACGAAGGCCGCGGCGGCCGCGGCCTCGATCGGCGGCAGCCCGGCGGCCAGCAGTGCGCCGATCATGCCGGACAGCACATCCCCGGACCCGGCGGTGGCGGCCCAGGATCCTCCCGCAGGGTTGAGGTAGACGGGTCCGTCCGGATCGGCGATGACGGTGACGTTGCCTTTGAGAAGGACGGTGGCGCCCAGCCCGTCGGCCAGCCGCCGGGTCGCGGCGATCCGGTCCGGTCCGGGCGGCGCGCCGGCCAGCCGGGCGAACTCGCCGGCGTGCGGCGTCACGACGGTCGGCGCGTCACGCCCGGACACCAGGTGTGGATGGGCCGCCAGGATCGTCAGGGCGTCGGCGTCGACGATCACCGGCAGGTCGGTGTTGAGCGCGAATGTCAATGCGGTCACTGCGTTTTCGTCGGAGCCCAGGCCGGGCCCGACCACCCAGGCCTGCACCCGCCCGGCGGCCGACGCGCTGGGTGCGGCAACCACCTCCGGCCAGTGCGACACCACCTCGGCCGCCGCGGATCCGGCGTAGCGCTTCATCCCCGAGGTTGCCGCCACCGCGGCCCCGGTGCACAGGATCGCGGCGCCGGGATAGGTCGAGGAACCGGCCAGGATTCCGGTGACGCCCTGGGTGAATTTGTCGTCATGCGCACGCGGCACCGGCCAGCGGGCCTTGACGTCGGCGGCCTGGAAGCCGACCACATCGGTGGCGGGCAGGTCCAGCCCGATGTCGACGAGTTCGACTCGGCCGCAGTCGGCCAGTGCGTGTACGGGTTTCAGCCCGCCGAAGGTGACGGTCAGCGCGGCGCGCACGGCCGGGCCGGTGACGGCACCGGTGTGCACGTCGATGCCGCTGGGGACGTCGACGGCCACCACCGGAATCCCGCTCGCCTCGACCGCGGCGAACACGTCGGCGGCCGCGGGGCGCAGCGGGCCGGTGCCGGAGATGCCGACAACCCCGTCGATCACCAGATTGGTACCCGGCGGCACCGCCTGCACCACCCGGCCGCCCGCGGCGCGGAATGCGGCGAGGGCCTTGGCGTGGGTGTGCTCGGGGTTGAGCAGCACGGCGGTGGCCGTTGCGCCGCGGCGGCGCAGGAAGGTCGCCGCCCACAGCGCGTCACCGCCGTTGTCACCGGAGCCGACGACGGCGCAGACCTGACGGCCCGCGATGGCACCGGTGCGGCTGCGCAACTCCCGCGCGATCGCGGCGGCCAAACCGTAGGCGGCACGACGCATCAGCACGCCATCGGGCAGGCTGGCCAACAAGGGCGCCTCGGCGGCGCGGATCGCGTCGGCGGTGTAGTAGTGCCGCATCGGCACCAAGGTTACGTGCTGCAGCGGTGATAGCAGCCGACTCGGCGCGGGTATTCACCCGCATGACCGATCAGCAGTTACTCGTTGAACTTCTCGCCATCGAACGCGCGGGCTGGTGGGCGTTGTGTGAGTCCACCGGCGACCGCTTCTACGGCGAGTTGATGACCGACGACGCGGTGATGGTGCTGGCCAACGGTACGGTGATGGACCGGGCCGCGGTCACCGCCGCGCTCGGTCAGGCACCGCCGTGGCAGCGCTTCGGCCTGTCCGACCCGCGAGTCATCCCGGCCGGCCCCGACACCGCGGCGCTGGTGTATGTCGGCACCGCCGAACGCGACGGTGCCGAAGAACCGTTCGTCGGAGCGATGTCGTCGGTGTATCAGCGCGTCGATGGCACGTGGCGGCTGGTGTTGTATCAGCAGACCGCCGTAACTGGATGACCCCGCTACCATTTTGGAGTGACTGAACCAGATCTGACCCCCACGGCTGCGGCGGTCAACGGCCATAGGCTGACTCCCAAGGGCATCCAGACCCGCGATCGGATCGTCGCGGTGGCCGCCAACCTGATGCAGGAACGCGGCGTGGCGCGGACCACGATCGAAGACATTCAGGCCGCGGCCGGAATCAGCTCGTCGCAGCTGTACCACTACTTCGCCGACAAGGGCGCCCTGGTGGCCGCCGTCATCGAACTGCAGGGCCAGCGGGTGCTCGACGTCCAACATTTGGGCCTGGACCGGCTGACATGCGTCGATGACCTGTGGCGCTGGCGCGATCTCGTGGTTGGCATCCGCACAGCTCAGAACTGTGTCGGCGGATGCCCGCTGGGCTCGCTCGCCGCGGATCTGTCGGAAACAGACGCCCTGGCCCGAGCCCAGCTGGCGCGCTGGTTCGCCGCGTGGGACCGCATGTTGCGCGACGGTCTGGCGTCGATGGCTGCCGCCGGTCAGTTCACCGCGGGCACCGACACAGATCGTCTGGCGCTGGCGTTACTCGCCGCCACCCAGGGCGGGCTGTTGCTCAGTCAGGTCAACCGGGACACCGCTGCGTTGACGGCGGCGATGGACACCGTGATCGCCCAGATCAGTGCGCACTTAACCGAGGCGGCTGACAAGGCCGTTCGGCGACGCTAAATTTTTGGTATTGACACTCCATTTTTTACTCGCCACCATCGGCCATGAACCAACGAGGGGAGTCAGCGTGTCCACCACCGAACCCGACACGATCGCCACCCAGGTCGCCCAACTGCAGGAGGGTATGGCGGGCCATTTGCCCGCCGAGGCCATCGAGGTGTTCACCGCCGACCAGAAGCGAATGGTCGACGCGGGCGTAGCGCCCGGTGCAGCCCGGCCCGGAACCCTGCTACCCGACCCTGAACTGCTTGATGCACGAGGGAATCCGACCAGGATCGGCACTCTGCGCGTAAACCGCCCGGCGGTCGTGGTCTTCTACCGTGGCGCGTGGTGCCCGTACTGCAATCTGGCACTGAAGGCCTACCAGGACCAGCTGGTCCCGGTACTCGCCGAGCAGGGTATCCCGCTGATCGCCATCAGTCCGCAAAAGCCCGACGGCTCGTTGTCGACCGCGGAAGCCAACGCACTGACCTTCGACGTGGTATCCGACCCCGGCAATCAGATCGCCTCCGTGCTCGGCATCGTCATCACACCGTCGGAGGCGTCGCGGTCGCTGACCCAGCAGCTCGGTATCGATCTGCGGGAGGCCAACGCCGACGGCGGCTACGAGCTGCCGATGCCGACTGTCTTGGTGGTCGACCGTGAGGGCGTCATCGCATGGAGCGACATCCACCCCGACTACACCACCCGCACCGAGGTTGCACAGATTCTGGCCGCCGTCGGCCGACTGGGCTGACCGTCGCCTATTCGACGGTGACGGACTTGGCCAGGTTGCGCGGCTTGTCGACGTCGTAGCCGCGGGCCCGGGCCACCGCGGCAGCGAACACCTGCAGCGGGACCGTGGACAGCAGCGGCTGGAAAAGCGTTGACACCGCGGGAATTTCGAAGATGTGGTCGGCGTAGGGGCGCACGGTGTCGTCGCCCTCCTCGGCGATCACGATGGTGATCGCGCCGCGGGCCTGGATCTCGCGGATGTTGCTCAGCAGCTTGGCGTGCAGCGTGGCGGCGTTCTTGGGCGAGGGCATCACCACGATGACCGGCAGACCTTCGTCGATGAGCGCGATCGGCCCGTGCTTGAGCTCGCCGGCGGCGAAGCCCTCGGCGTGCATGTAGGCCAGTTCCTTGAGCTTGAGCGCACCCTCCAGGGCCACCGGGTAGCCGACGTGGCGGCCCAGGAACAGCACCGTCGTCGACTGGGCGAACTGCTGGCCCAGTTTGATGATCGGGTCGAGATGCTCGAGTACCCGGGCCACCAGGTCGGGCATCGACTCCAGCTCGCCGTACTCACGCTCGACCTCGTCGGGGTACTTGGTGCCGCGGGCCTGTGCCAGCGCCAGGCCGACGAGGTAGTTGGCGGCGATCTGGGCCAGGAACGTCTTGGTGGCCGCCACCCCGATCTCGGGGCCGGCGCGGGTGTACAGGACGGCGTCGGCCTCGCGCGGGATCTGGCTGCCGTTGGTGTTGCAGATGGCCAGCACCTTGGCCTTCTGGGCCTTGGCGTGCCGGACGGCTTCCAGGGTGTCGGCGGTCTCGCCGGACTGCGAGATCGCAATCACCAGCGTGCCGCGGTCGAGCACCGGGTCGCGGTAGCGGAACTCGCTGGCCAGCTCGACCTCGACGGGCAGCCGGGTCCAGTGCTCGATGGCGTATTTGGCCAGCAGCCCGGAGTGGAAGGCGGTGCCGCAGGCCACGATGAAGACCTTGTCGACCTCGCGCAGCTCCTGATCACTCAGCCGCTGCTCGTCGAGAACGATGCGGCCGTCAACGAAATGGCCCAGCAGCGTGTCGGCGACCGCCGCCGGCTGCTCGGCGATCTCCTTGAACATGAAGTAGTCGTAGCCGCCCTTCTCGGCGGCCGACAGGTCCCAGTCGATGTGGAACACCCGGGCGTTGGCGGCGTCGTCGTTGCCGTCGAAGTCGGTGATCCGGTAGCCGTCGGCGGTGATGACGACGGCCTGATCCTGGCCGAGCTCCACGGCGTCGCGGGTGTATTCGATGAAGGCCGCGACATCGGAGCCGACGAACATCTCGTCCTGGCCGATGCCGACCACCAGCGGGGTGGACCGGCGCGCAGCCACGATCGTGCCCGGGTTGTCGGCATTGCCGAAGACCAGGGTGAAGTGGCCCTCCAGCCGGCGCAGTACCGACAGCACCGACGCGACGAAATCACCTGCGGTGGGCCCCTCGTGGTACGCGTGGGCGACCAGGTGGACGGCCACCTCGGTGTCGGTGTCGCTGGCGAACTCCACACCGACGGCTTCCAGCTCGTGGCGCAGAGTCGCGAAGTTCTCGATGATCCCGTTGTGGACGACGGCGAACTTGCCGGCGGCGTCGCGATGCGGGTGGGCGTTGCGGTCGGTGGGCCGGCCGTGGGTGGCCCACCGGGTGTGGCCCAGGCCTGCGGTTCCGGCGAGTGCGGCGGCGTCGGTCTCGGCCAGCGCCTCCTCGAGATTGGTCAGCCGGCCCGCGCGCCGGCGCACGATCAGACCGCCCGCACCGTCGAGCAGAGCCAGGCCGGAGGAGTCGTAGCCGCGGTACTCCATCCGGCGCAGTGCGTCGACCACCACGTCTCGGGCAGGACGATGCCCGACGTAGGCCACGATTCCGCACATGTGTACCCAGGGTAGTGCAGCACCGGTGGCCGGGGCGTCCGCTACGGTCATGGGGTGGCCCGGACCCGGAAGCTCTTCGCGGCGCTCACCCGCCGCGGCCCGCATCAGGTGTTGCGCGGTGACCTGGCATTTGCCGGCCTTCCCGGCACCGTCTACACCCCTGCCTCCGGCTTCAATCTGCCCGGCGTGGCCTTCGGGCACGATTGGCTCACATCGGTCGATCGTTACGAGAAGACCCTGCAGCACCTGGCGTCGTGGGGCATCGTCGCGGCGGCCCCCAACACCGAGCGCGGACCCGCCCCCTCGGTGCTGAACCTGGCATTCGACCTGGGCACGACGCTGGACATCATCACCGGGGTGCGGCTGGGCCCGGGCAAGATCAGCGTCCACCCGACCAAACTGGGGGTGGCCGGGCACGGTTTCGGCGGATCGGCGGCGGTATTCGCCGCGGCCGGGATGTCCGGGGCCGGGAAGACGGCCCCCAAGGCGGTCGCGGCATTGTTCCCGTCAGTGACCAAACCTGCTGCTCAGCAGCCCGCAGCGGCCCTGAAGATTCCTGGCCTGGTGCTCAGCTCGCCGGATGACCCGCAGTCGCTGCGGACCGACGCCCAGGACCTCGCCGAGGCGTGGCCCGGGGCCGTCCTGCACATCGTCCGCAAGGGCAAGTCGGCCGGGCTGGCCGAGAAGCGGCACTTCACCCGGGTCCTGGGCGTGCCCGGTTCGGACCGGCGCACCCAGAAGACGGTGCGGGCGCTGCTCACCGGCTTCCTGCTGTTCCACCTCACCGGCGACAAGGCCTACCAGGAGTTCGCCGACCCCGAAGTGGTGCTGCCCAACACCGAGAAGCCCGATCCGGCGGCCGAACCGGTGACGCCCGAGGACCGGATCGTCGCCCTCCTCAAGTAGCCGACCACCCACGCGTCCCCAACCAACCGGTTGGTGATATAACTCGGTGATGCGTACCGGCGTGTTTCTGGATTATTCGGCTGGCTTCCGCGAGGCCGTCGAGCACATCGTGGTGTTGGAGAAGGTGGGCGTGGACATCGCCCTGGTGGCCGAGGCCTACTCCTTCGACGCCGTCAGCCAACTCGGCTACCTGGCAGCCAAGACCTCGACCATCGAACTGGGCACGGGTGTCGTGCCGATCTACACCCGCACCCCCAGCCTGCTCGCCATGACCGCTGCGGGCCTGGACTACGTCTCCGACGGCCGCTTCAACCTGGGTATCGGCACCTCGGGGCCACAGGTCGTCGAGGGCTTTCACGGCGTGCCCTTCGACGCCCCGCTGGGCCGCACCCGCGAGGTGGTCGACATCTGCCGCCAGGTGTGGCGCCGGGAGCGCGTGCAGCACCAGGGCAAGGGCTACCAGATCCCGCTGCCCGCCGACCGCGGCACTGGCCTGGGAAAGCCGCTGCAGCTCATCAATCATCCGGTGCGGGAACGGATTCCGATCCACATCGCTGCACTGGGCCCCAAGAACGTCGAGCTGACTGCCGAGATCGCCGAGGGCTGGCAGCCGGTGTTCTTCCACCCGGAAAAGGCCGACGACGTTTGGGGCGATGCGCTACGGGCCGGAAAGGCCAAGCGCGACAAGATGCTCGGTGAACTCGACGTCATGGTGGGCGTGTCCTTGGCGGTCGGTGACGACGTGGCGGACCGGCTGAACTGGACCAAACCCCATCTGGCCCTGTACATCGGCGGAATGGGCGCCAAGGGACAGAACTTCTACCACAGGCTGGCCACCCGTTACGGGTACGGCGAGGTGGCCGACCACATCCAGGACCTGTTCCTGTCCGGGCGCAAGGCCGAGGCCGTCGCCGCAGTGCCCGACGAACTGGTTCGCCAGGTCTCGCTGATCGGCCCGCGTGGCTACGTCAGGGAGCGCATTGCCGCGTTCGCGGAGGCCGGCGTCACCACCCTGCTGGCCACCCCGGTCACCGCCGACGGCGCCGAATACGTCAGCTACGTCGAGGAATTGCAGCAGCTGCTGCCCTGATCACCGGTGGCGTGGCGGCTCGCTGCTGATCGGCCGGGCGCAGCACGCGGCGCTGTGATGCCGGTACCGGCATCCGTTGATCGTTCACTGTCCGACCTGCGGTAGCTCGTCGGCGGCGATCTCACAGGGCGTCGGTTCAACGACCGGCTCTGCTGACGGTGGCGGCGGCGCTGCCGGCGGGTCTGCCGGCGGCGGTGGTGGCGGTGGCGGTTCCGGCGCGGGAGCGTCGTCGGCCGGGGCATCCTCGACGGGTGTCGCCGGTTCAGCTTCCTCGGGTTCTGGCGAATCCGGCTCTGGTTGCGCGTCTTTCGGGTCATCGGTGGCGGGCTGGGCGTCGTCGGGCTGGGGATCCGTGACCTGGTCGACCTGATCGGCTGTCGGCGGTGCGTCGACTGGGTCGGGCTGGCCACTCAGCAGGCCGCCGAGCGCGTCGGAGATCTGGCCGGCCAGGCCGGACAAGCCGCCGCCGAGGTCCCCTGCCGCGGGGAGGCCGGCTGGCGCCGCTCCCCCGATGCCCGCCGGCTCGGGCAGTGTGGTCTGCGGAACAGGCGGAGGCACAGCCATATTCGCCGGATCTGCCGCTGCGAGCGGCGGCGGCGGTGGCGGTGGCGCAGCGGATGGTTCGACGGCCGCCGCCGCGGGCACCGTGACAGCGGGTGGTACCACCGCCGGGACCGGCACCGCCGGCGCTGCGGTCCGTGCCGGCTGTGGCGCCGGTGGGCCGAGTTGTCCCGGGATCTCGAACGATGCCGTCGCAACGCCGGTCAGCCGGCGCACCGCGTCGTCGTAGGCGTTCGCCACCGACGTCGTCGCGGCCCGCATCGCACCAACCCAGTCGCTACGGATGTCGGCGTCCACGTACGGCGTGATCTGATGGGCCACGACGTCGACGGCCTCGGTGCGGTCCGCGGCGCCGCTCATCACCGTCTGCGCCGCGGTCAGCCAGGCCGCCCGGACCTCGGCGCGCCGGTCGTCGATCACCACCGCGGTGTGCGCCTTGTCTCCGACCAGCCGCCACAGCGTGTCACGAAGCGCTGCGCAGCCATCAGCCGCGGTACGCAGCATGTTCACCAACGCCGCGCCGGACGCACCATGTCGTTGCACGAAAGCTACTGCGTCCGAGGCGGACTCACCCGCCCACCCGTCCGCGAGGGCCGCCCCGGCTTCCCGCGTGAGCCGCAGCGCCTCCTCCGCGGCGGAGGCCGCGGCACGCAGTCTGGCGCAGTCGGCGTCCAACGCGGCCAAGTCCATCCCGTCTTCGGCGCCGTACCACTCGATGACCTGCGCAGCGTGTGCGGTCAGGTCCTGGTGTTGATAGCCGAGTGTGTGACAGGCCGCCACATAGATCTGGGTATGCGACACCGACGGCCGGCCCTGATCGAGACGCCCCGTGACGTCGAACGTCATCCCAGCACCGCGGCCGCGCGCCATTCGGCGTCGGCGTATCGGTCGGCGCCGGCCCGCAGTGCGGCGCCGATCTCCTCAGCGGCGCGGGACCACTGGGCCAGCTCGGCGCCGATCCGACGCAGAGCCATGCCCACCGCCTCACCCCGAGCGGTGTGCGCCCGACCGGCCTTGGACCCACCGAAAGCCGGTTCGCCCAGGTGATTTCGCAGTGCGCTGTCGAGGATCTGTGCGACGGCGTCGAAACGCTGCGCTGCGGCCCGCACAGCGGCGGTGTCCACGCGGGTATTGCCCATGCCCTATATGACGCGGGGCGGGGCTCGCCGGTTCCGAACCGGCTGGAATCAGCCTTCGGCGCTGACCGACTCTGCCACCCGGACGGCCAGTTGCCGAGCGGTGTCCTCGTCCGCGGCCTCGACCATGACCCGCACCATCTGCTCAGTCCCCGAGGGCCGCAACAGAATACGGCCGGTGTCACCGAGCTCAGCCTCGGCCTGGCGCACCGCGCTCTGCACCGCGGGCGCTTCTGCGACGGTGGCCTTGTCCGCCACCTCGACGTTGATCAGGACCTGGGGCAGCGATTGCATCGGCGCCGCCAGCGCGGCCAGCGAGGAGCGGGCCTGCGCCATCCGCGACATCAACCGGAGCCCGGTGACGATGCCGTCGCCGGTTGTGGCCAGCGAGGGCATGACGATGTGTCCGGATTGCTCCCCACCCAGGGAGTACTCACCGGCGCGCAGTTCCTCGAGAACGTAACGGTCACCGACGCCTGTGGTGCGCACCGTGATTCCGGCCTCGCGCATGGCCAGGTGCAGACCCAGGTTGCTCATGACGGTGGCGACCAGGGTGTTGGACGCCAGCTCGCCGGACTCTTGCATGGCCAGCGCCAGCACCACCATGATGGCGTCGCCGTCGACGATCTGACCCGAGGCGTCCACGGCCAGGCAACGGTCTGAGTCACCGTCGTGGGCCAGACCCAGATCGGCTCCGTGGGCGATGACGGCGGCCTGTACCTGCTCGAGGTGCGTCGAGCCGCAGCCGTCGTTGATGTTGAGCCCGTTGGGTTCGGCGTTGATGGCGATGACATGGGCGCCGGCGGCGCGGTAGGCGCGCGGTGCGGCGGCCGAGGCGGCTCCGTTGGCGCAGTCGACGACGACGGTCAGGCCGTCGAGCCGCACCGGGGCCGCGGCACGGACGTGCTGGAGGTAGCGCTCGATGGCGTCGGGCGCATCCAGCGTCCGGCCGATCTCGGCCCCGACGGGGCGAAGGCCGGGACCCTGGGCGACGAGGTCTTCGATGCGGTCTTCGGTGGCGTCGTCCAGCTTGTGACCGCCGGGTCCGAAGATCTTGATGCCGTTGTCCGGCATCGGGTTGTGCGACGCGGAGATCATCACGCCGAAGCCGGCGTCATAGGCGCCGGTCAGGTAGGCCACCGCCGGGGTGGGTAGGACGCCGACGCGCAGGGCGTCCACGCCTTCACTGGTCACACCGGCGATCACGGCGGCCTCGAGCATCTCGCCGCTGGCCCGCGGGTCTCGGCCGATAACCGCCACGGGGCGGGCCGACCGTGTCGTGGAGGCGAGCCGCCGCGCCGCCGCGGCCCCGAGCGCCAGCGCCAGCTCGGCTGTCAGTTCAAGGTTGGCGACACCACGGACGCCATCGGTCCCGAACAGTCGACCCATGCGGACAAACCTCTCACAAACACCGGCGCAATCCCCAACCGACGAGGTTATCGGCCATGTCGACGCTAAACCGACATTCTGTCGAGACACGCCCGCCAGCAAATCCAGCACACAAAGAGCGCGATGCGTCGGATCAGCGCTTGCTGTACTGCGGCGCCTTGCGGGCC
This sequence comes from Candidatus Mycolicibacterium alkanivorans, assembly GCF_022760805.1. NCBI lineage: Bacteria > Bacillati > Actinomycetota > Actinomycetes > Mycobacteriales > Mycobacteriaceae > Mycobacterium > Candidatus Mycolicibacterium alkanivorans. The sequence continues at coordinate 3,953,294 of NZ_JAIVFL010000001.1, forward strand.
TTCTTCAGGCCGTACTTCTTGCGTTCGATGGCACGCGGGTCACGCGTGAGGAATCCGGCCTTCTTCAGCGCCGGCCGGTCCTCCGGCTGCACCAGGATCAGCGCACGGGCGATCGCCAGGCGAAGCGCACCGGCTTGGCCCGAGGGGCCGCCGCCGTCGAGGTGGGCGTAGATGTCGAAGCTGTCCGCCCGGTCGACGGTCACCAGCGGGGCCTTGATCAGCTGCTGGTGGACCTTGTTAGGGAAGTAGCCCTCGAGGGTGCGGCCGTCGAGGTGGAACTTGCCGGTGCCGGGAACCAGCCGCACGCGCACGACGGCCTCCTTGCGGCGGCCGACGGTCTGAATCGGACGGTCGAAGATCACCGGCTCGCGCGGGGCGGCCTGCTCGGTGACCTCGGGAACCTCAGGGGTCTCGGGAACCTCGGGGGTCTCGACAACCTCGGTCACCTCGGTGACCTCGGTGACCTCAGTCGTCACGTCTGTCGTCTCGCTCACTGGTCCACCTGCTTGATCTCGAACGGAATCGGCTGCTGGGCGGCATGCGGATGATCCGGCCCAGCGTAGACCTTGAGCTTCTTCTGGATCTGGCGGCTCAGCTTGTTGTGCGGCAGCATGCCGACGATCGCCTTCTCGACCACACGATCGGCGTGCTTCTGCAGTTCGTCGCCGAGCGAGCGGGACCGCAGGCCGCCGGGGTAACCCGAGTGGCGGTAGGCCATCTTGCTCTTCAGTTTGTCGCCGCTGACGGCGATCTTGTCGGCGTTGATGACGATGACGAAGTCGCCACCGTCGACATTCGGCGCGAATGTCGGCTTGTGCTTGCCGCGCAGCAGGGTTGCTGCCGCAACGGCGAGCCGGCCGAGCACCACGTCGGTGGCGTCGATGACGTACCACGAACGTGTGGTGTCACCCGCCTTCGGCGTGTACGTAGGCACAGCGCTACCTTCTTCTCTTCTCGGGTGAGTCCCGGTATGACCCGGGTGCCGGTCGGGGCGAGACGGTGGGGTTTTGTCTCTCGGCGACCAACACTGACCCGAGATCCCGGCTTACCCCGCGGACAACGCCGCGGCGTACCGCACGCCAACGAGGCAGCTTACCTGCGGCGATAGATGCCGGTCAAAACGCGCGTGCCCGGTCGACTGTGCGACCCCGGCGGCTCTCCTCCGCCGGGGTCGCACAGGGTTCAACGCGGGCCGTTCAACGCGGGCCGTTCAACGCGGGCCGTTCAACGCGGGCCGTTCAACGCGGGCCGCGGATCAGCCCCACAAGCGTGCCGCGTGCCGGTCGGCCTCGGCGACGTCGACCGCGCCGTCGCGGACCGCAGTGCCCAGCCGGACGAGGATGTCGTGCAGGGCGGTGGCCGCCTGCCGCCAGCGGGCCTGCTCGGCGTGGAAGGCCGAGGCCGCCTCGCGGGTCCATACCTGGTGCAGTGGCGCAATCTGGCGAGCCAGATCGTCGAGCGCCGCGCCGAGCCGCGTCGACGTGGCCTGGATGTCGGCAAGCACGGCGGCGTCGATCTCGGCGAAGTCGTAGGACAGGATGGGGTCCACGGTGGTGCCTTTCTACAGTTCGGTGGTGACGCCGGCGATGCGCTGGGCGTGCTGGTGAGCGGCCTCGCGAAGCGTGTGTTCGTTGTTCCTGATCGTTTCAGCGATGCCGGTGAGCGCCTGCGACAGCCGGACCGACTCGGCGTTCCATTGCGCGACAACATCTTTGAAACGCGCTGCCGCCTGGCCGCCCCACACACTGGGTGGTACCGATTGCATTCGCCCGATGAATCCTCCCAGGAGGGCCCGGATTTCGTCATTGCGCGCGTCGGCGCTCGCCGCGACCGAGCGCATGAGGTCGAAGTCGGTGTTCAGAGTCGTCACGGCACTGTCCTGTCGGCTGAGTTGGGCACGCTTACAATGGATTCGACGTTCACGGCTTCCTTTCGGTTCCCCCGAGTTCGCGGGCGGACCTGATTGCTTCCTCGCACGCGTCGTCGACGGTGTCCTGGCGGCCAGGGGTGCTCTGGCAGCCGATGCTGATGCGTGTGGATCCCGCAAGAACCACCGACCACCGGATGTCCCGGCCCGCGCGAATCTCGCGGTAGGTGACCGCGTCGCGGCCGGCCCGTTGGTCGGCGGGTTCGAAGTCCACGAAGGTGCCCGGCTCCTCCTTGGCAATCGCCCTGCGCAGCGCTTCTGCCGCGGCCCCCAGCGTCTCCTGTGGCGCATAGGACTGGGTCAGGTGTAGTGCCGTGGAATGATCCACCGGAGAACCGATTTCGACGCGTCGGGAACCCGGTCCGGCGGTGACCCGGGTGACCGTCCAGCCGGCCGGGATACGCATGCTGACGCGACCCTCCACCAGGCTGACCGCAGCCGTGGTGACCGGCGACACCGCCGCGGACGGCCGGGTGGTGGCCACGCCGACTCCGCACATCACGATCGCCACGGCGGCCGCGGCGCCGACCTGGGCGGGCAGCCAGGAACGGCGCGCCGACAACGACGGTTCGGTGGCCGAGTACGCCACCTCGTCCCCGACGTGCGCGGGGGACGCCGTCACCCCGAGGTGGCGCAACGCCGTTCGGATAGCGCCGCTGAACTCCCGGGCATTGCGCACCCCGTGCGGCGCATCGATCAGGACTGAGGCCGGGCCGCCGAGGGCGGCCACCTTGGCGGCGATCGCGTCGGCGCCGACCGACCGGGCAAGCAGCGTGGGCGTCCCGGATTCCGGACAGATTGCGACGGCGTCGTCGTTGATCTCGACAACCGTTGCCGCAGAATCATTCCGGGCGGTCAGCAGGGCCGCCCTCGGGATGGCCTGAACATCCGCGGCCACGCCGGATGCGGCATCGACGATGCGGGCGACCCGCCCTGGTGGCCACCACGAGGGGTGCAGGAGGGTCAGCGACCCGGCCCGCCCTTCCGCGCTCGAAGAGATCGTGCTCGAAGCGATTATGTGCCGCCAGAGGGAATCGACGGCGACCGGCCGCTCGTCGAGGAGCACGGTGGTGTCGTCGATACCGGCGAGCGCCTGCGTGATCATCCCGCTTCCCGGGGTGACACCCCCGGTGGGTGGAAGCCGTCGCACGGTCGACGGGCCGACTTCGAGCACCGTCATGGCGGACACCAGCCGACCTGGATTCGACGCGCGGCGTCCCGGGTCACCAGCAGCCCACGCCCGGGCGGTTGCGGTGTGGCGCGGTGTGTTCCGATCACCGCGCCCTCCTCGGCCGACCCGCTCATCACCAGGGTCATGCAGCCGATGTCGCGCAGGTGTGCCAGCACCGGGTCGTACATCGCGCGGGCCAATCCCGCGCAGCGGCGGGCGACGATGAGGTGCAGCCCGATGTCCGTCGCGTGGGGCAGTACGTCGAGCAGCGCGGCCAGGGCATCACCGGAGCCGGATGCGAGAAGATCGTAGTCGTCGACCACGATGTACACCTCGGGCCCGCTCCACCACGACCGGGCGCGAAACTGCTCGACGGTGACATCCGGGGTGGGCAACCGGTTTCGCAGCGCATCGTGCAGCGCAGACAGGTGCTCGGTGACAGCGGCCGGGGAGAACGCGTAACCGTGCAGATGCCCCGGATCGACGATCCCCAGCAGCGTGCGCCGATAGTCGACGACGAACAGCTGGCCGCTCTGCGGTGTTGTGCGGCGGACGATTTCGCGGCACAGCGTTCGCAGCGTCGCGGTCTTCCCACATCCGGGATCACCCACGACCAGCAGGTGCGGTTGACGCCCGAAGTCCACGGCCAGTGGCATCAGGTCTGGTTCGCCGATGCCGAGCACAACGCCGGGATCGCCGTCCGCCTGATCGCGGACCGAGGCGTGGTCGACCATGTCCGGGAGAAGCCGCACCGCCGGCGCCCGCCACGATCCCCGGCACGCCACGTCGGAGGCGCTCGAGGTGGCGATGGTGAAGTGGTGACCGTCGCGGGTGACTCCCCGGCCCGGAGCGCCGACCGGGACGAGCGCCGCCTGCTTGCGGTCCATCTCGGAATCGATTGGGTCACCGAGCCGCAACTCGATCCGCGTGCCGATCTGGTCCTTCAGGCTCGGCCGCAGATCGGCCCACCTGCCCGCGGTGAGGATCACGTGGATGCCGAACGACAAACCCTGCGAGGCCAGCCCGGTGATCGTCGGATCCAGATCGGCGAACTCCTCTCGCAGCACCGCCCAGCCGTCGACCACCAGGAAGACATCGCCGTACCCGTCGGTGACGCCCGCCTCGCGAGACCGCATGACGGCGTCGACATGGCCGACGATCCGGCGCACGAGTTCCCGCTCGGCGCGGGTGGCCACCGATCCGACATGCGGCAGTGCGCGCACGTCATCGAGGGTTCCGCCGCCGAAATCCAGACAGTAGAACTGGATTCGACGCGCGTCGTGCCCGAAGGCCAGTGCGGTGATCAGGGTGCGGACCGTCTGCGACTTGCCGCTCTGCGGTGACCCGACCACCGCCACGTTGCCACCGGCACCGCCGGTCTCGACCACCAACGGCACCCGCTTCTGGTCGAACGGGCGGTCGACGAGACCGATCCGGGCGCGCAGTTCGCCGTGGTCGGTATCAGGCAACTCGGACAGCCGCGGTGATCTCGGCAACGGCGGCAGCCAGACCTGGTGAGCCCGCGGCCCCCGACCGGTGAACCGGTCGACCAGGGTGTCCGCGACGCTCTGGTGGCCGCCACGAGGTACGGCGATCGTGGCGGGCAGCGAGGTGAACAACCGCACGGCGGGACGTTCCTCGGGACGATCTGCGGCTGCGGCAGGCGCGGGGGCTCCGAGGTAGGCGGCCCTAAACCGGAGCAGACGGCCGTCGGCGCCGCACAGATACGCCGCGCCCGGGGTGGTGGGCAACTCTGCGGCGTCGGGCACCCCCAGGACCGCCCGCGACTCCGCGGCCGTCGAGGTCTTCAGGCAGATGCGGTAGGACAGGTGCGACTCCAGGCCCCGCAGCCGCCCTTCGTCGAGTCGTTGGCTGGCGAGCAGTAGGTGCACTCCCAGCGACCGGCCCACCCTGCCGATCATCGCGAACACCTCGGCGAAATCCGGATGATGGTGCAGCAGTTCGGCGAACTCGTCGACGACGACGAACAACGACGGCAGTGCGGGCAGGTTGTGGTCGCCACCGCGCAGCAGACGGTAGGCGCCGAGGTTCACGACGTTGCCGGCGCGGCGCAGCAACTGCTGGCGGCGGTGGATCTCGCCGGCGAGCGCAGCACCGGCGCGTGCCACCAACTGGGCCTCGTCGGACAGATTGGTGATGATGGCCGCGATGTGGTGCAGGCCGGCCAGCCCGAGGAAGGTCGCGCCGCCCTTGAAGTCGATCAGCACCAGGTTGAGGTCCTCCGGCGAATGCCGCGCGACCATCCCCAGCACGATGGTTCTCAGCAGTTCGGACTTGCCCGAGCCGGTCGCACCGACGCACAGCCCATGCGGGCCATGGCCGCCGTCGGCCGCTTCCTTGATGTCGAGGTCGACCGTGGCCCCGTCGGCGGCGAACCCCAGCGGGACGCGCAGCCGGTCGCGCGGGGACCGCCGAGTCCAGGCGTCGTCCAAACCTGCTTGGGCGCACCATCGGGCGATGTCGTCGGAGGCCGGCTGACTGGCCCGGTAGCGGGCCAGCCGGCGGGCGCAGACCCGCGCTTCGGGCAGGGACATGCTGTCGGCGCGGGCGAACCGCTCGCCTTCGCAGACCAGCTGTCCATCCTCGAGATGCAGCCGAAGACCGCTGTCCCCGAACGCCTCTCCAACGACGACGGTGGTGACCGGCGCTGGGCCGGCGGGCGGTTCCGGCGGTGCACCGTCGATGACGAGGACGACATGCCGCCGGCTCACCTCGGCGGTCACGTCACCGAGCGCGGACCCGTCGTCGTACACCATCGGGGCGCCCCGCGACGGATGTCGGTTGTGTGGCAGCCACTTCAGCCAGTCCCAGTCCTCGCGACGACCGGGCCCGACCACTGCGGCGATCAGGATCGAACCCGGGTCGTGCAACACCGCCAACTGACAGAGCATCGACCGCACCAGCGCGCGCACCTCCAGTAGCGGGCCGGTGACCGAGACGGCGGGGAGCGCACATAACGCCAACGCGGTCGGGACATCGTCGAGGGTGGCGTGACTGTGCACGAAGCGGCGCAGCGCGTCGGCGGTGACGGGGTCGAGGTCGGCCACCGGGGCGACCGGCGGCACGGTGATGGCGCGGCACAGCCGTTGCGTTGCCAGACCCACCCGCACATGACCGAAGTCCGAGTCGGCGACCGATCGTTCCCACATCCGCGGCCCACCTGCCAGCGTCCACAGCGCGGTGGGCGCCGGATGAACCCACGTCATTGAAAGCCGTTGCCGCTCGGCGGCATCCAACAGATCCCGGCTCAGCGAGTCGAGGTGGTCGAGGTAGCGCCGGCGCTGCTCGTCCAGCCGGCCGGTGTCGCGTCGGCTCCGGCCCTGCAGCAGCATGCCGAACGTCGAGATCATCGTCACCGCAGGCAACGTCAGCATCATCGGGCTCAGCCCGCTTCCCGACCTCGAGAACCACAACAGCGCACCGGTGCCCGCAATCGCCACGAGCGCCACAAGCGGCACCAGTCGCGACGACCCGCCGCCGCCCTGCGGTGGGACGGGCGGGGCGTCGACGGCGACGTCGTCGGTGGGAAACGGCGGCGGGGGCAACCGCTCACCCCGCGCGAAGTCCACCGAAGTCGTGACCATGAGCGGACGGTAGGCACCGAGCCCGCCGACGGCAATTCACCTGTGGACAACGGAGTTCACCATCCGGCCCCGCTGGCTACGGTCCGCTCATGGTTGCCAGTTCCGACACCTGCCGGGTGACGATCCGATCCGCACACCGCGACACCGACCTTGCGGTGCCAACTCAGCTTCCGCTCTGCGAGGTGCTGCCGTCGGTGCTCGACGTCGTCGGTGACGACCTCGGCGGGCGCGACGTCCGTCTGGCCCGGGTGGACGGCACGGTCCTCGAGCCGGACCGATCACTGGCTGCCTGCGCCGTACACGACGGCGAGGTGCTGATCCTGACAGCGAGGACCCACGAGGCACCCCCGCCGAGGTTCGACCTGGGCGCGTCGGTCGCCGACGCGGTCACCCCCACGAAACCAGCACTTTCGGTCGTGACGATGGTGGGGGTGCTGTGGTCGGCTGCCGCGGTGGCGGTACTGCTCGGGCACGGGCTCTTCGACTATCGGGCCGGCGATCTCGGTGCGGCCGGCACTGCGACGGCCGCGGCGCTGATGGCGGCGATCCTGTTGCAAACGCAGCCCGCCATGTCGGCGGCCCTCGGCCTGGCGGGCGCCGCGCTAGCAGGGCTTACCGCGCTGCTCGCCGCGCCCGGCCTGCCGGGCGTTCTGCTCGCGATGTCGGCAGTCTCGGCGACCTCCCTCATCGTCTGGCGCTGTACCGGGTGTGCGACCGAGATCGTGCTGCCGGTGGCCGCCACGACGATGGCAGCGGCCGCGGCCTTTCTGGCCGCGGCACTGGGGTGGCTGCCCGCGACCAGTGTCGGTCCGATGCTGACGACGACGTCCCTGGCAGTCCTGACGATCTCACCGCGGCTGGCCGCGCGACTGGCCGGGCTGTCCTCCTCGGCATGGCCCGACGACGTCGAGGACCGCGCGAGGAGCGCACACCGAATGCTGGCCCTGCTCGTCGCGGCATCGGCCGCCGCCGCCGCGCTGGGCGCGTCGGTCACCGCCGTTCTCACTGCGCGGCCAACCGAAGCGGCCTGCTTCATCGCCGCGGTGGCCGCGACACTACTGCTGCGCGCACGAACGTACACAGACCGTTATCCTGCTGCAGCACTGCTGCTTTCATCAGCAGTCGCGGTGTCGGCGCTGCTCGCCACCGTGGTCCGCGCCGCACCGTGGACCACCCCCTGGCTGTGCGGGCCGCTGATGGCCGCTGCAGCAGCGGCAATCCTGCTCGGCTCGACCGACCTCGGCACCTCCCCCGCCGCCGATCGAGTGGTCGCGGCGGTCGAGTTCGCCAGCGGCGCTGCCGTCGTTCCGCTGGGATGCGCGGCGGCCGGTCTCTTCTCGACCATTCGGGCGCTGCTGTGAACGTTCGGCCACCCCGCATTCTCGCGGCGACCGCCGCCGTCCTTCTGGTCGCACCGCACTGCGCACCATCCGCGTTCGCCGTCGGACCGCCCGCCGTCGACAACACGATGCTGCCCGCCCCAGCGCCGCCGGCCCCGCCCGAACCCACCGAACAACGGGAGCCCTGCACCATAGGGTTGCCCGCGGGCGGAAACCAGCCCCGCTCGGGTCAGTTGAATGGCGTTGACCTTCCGGCGATGTGGCGTCTGACCCGGGGCGCAGGCCAGCGGGTCGCCGTGATCGACACCGGGGTGCAGCCACATCGGCGGCTGCCCGGTGTGGTCGCCGGCGGCGACTACGTGTCGACAGGTGACGGCAGACAGGATTGCGACGGGCACGGGACCATCGTCGCGGGCATCATCGCGGCGACTCCCGACCCGGCGGACCGCACCGGGTTCAGCGGGGTGGCCCCGGAGGCCACGATCATCGCGATTCGTCAGTCCAGCAACACGTTCGGGCCACTGTCGGAGCCGTCTAGCCGGGGCTTCGGTGACGTGACGACACTGGCGATGGCCGTGCGCACCGCTGCCGACATGGGTGCCTCGGTGATCAACATCTCGTCGGTCGCCTGCACCGAAGGGATGCTCGACGACCGGATCCTGGGTGCCGCGCTGTCCTACGCGGTGGACGTCAAGGATGCGGTCGTGGTTGCGGCCGCGGGGAATCTGGGCGGAAGCGGACAGTGCCCGGCACAGAACACCACCGCGCAGCCGACGGTGATCGCCAGCCCCGCCTGGTACGACGACTACGTGTTGACCGTCGCGTCGGTGGCCGCCGACGGCACCCCGTCACCGTTCAGCCTCAACGGGCCGTGGGTCGACGTCGCAGCCCACGGGGAAGACGTTGTGTCCCTTGACCGTGACGGTGCCGACACCATCACCACCATGCCGGGGACCTCCGGTCCGATGCCGATCTCCGGCACCAGTTACGCCGCGCCGGTCGTCAGCGGTGTGGTGGCGCTGGTGCGCGCACGCTACCCGCGGATGCCGGCCCGTCAGGTCATGGCGCGAATCGAGGCCACCGCCCACCGACCGCCTCGCGGTCGCGACTCGGCGGTCGGCAGCGGTGTCGTCGACGGTCGTGCCGCGTTGAGCGACCAACCCGCCGAGCCACCGTCGCCCCGACCGGCTACACCGCCTCCGGTGTCCGGGGCCCCACGCCGGCCCGCCCCGGCCTCCGGTGTCGTCGCGGCCGGAGCCGGACTGTGTCTGGCGGGTCTGGTCGCGGCGGGCTCGGCACGACTACGGCGACGCGGCCGCGACGACGTCCCCGGCAACTGAGGCGGCCTCCCGGCTGAGTTCGGGGCCTGAGGGCAACGCGGCGAGAATCACCCAGGGCACCCGGCTCGGCGCCGGTCCCAGCCCGAGCGCTGCGGCAGCGGCCGAATCCCGCACGGGGAAACGCACTCCGGCCTCGGTTATCAGATACCGGCCGGATGTTCCGCCGTCCGTGGTCAGTGCGCCGGCGGTCACGTCGACCCAGCGCCCCGCGGGTAGCCGGATCGCGTCGACGTTGGGCCCGCCCCCGTCGCCGATCGCCAGCCTCACGGCAGCCGGCCGGGCCTCACCGACCGCGATGGTGACGCGTCCCGCCCGCCACGTCGCACACACCTCGCCGGACGGGTCGAGAAGCGTCGGCGAATCGTCGGGCATCGTGGCCACCGGCAGACTGTCGGCTACGGCGTTGCCTGCGATCTGTGGCGGTGCGATCGCGGGCACCTCGGGAACGGCGTTGAGCAACGTCGAGGACACCGGCCGCGGTGTCACCATGTCGAGACGCAGCGTCCGCGCGACCGCTGGATCGTCGGGATCGACCGATGCCCGCCGGCCGTCGTAGAGCAGGTACACCGACCCGTCGACCGCTGTCACCAAAACCCCCTGGCGCGCAGGAAGTTCCGGTACATCATCGGCGGTCGCGGCGGTGATGGTGGTCGAACCGTCACGGTCGTCGCACACGGTCCACCGCAGATCCGTCGACGACATGGCTGCCCCGGCCGACGGGGGCGCGCCCGGAATGCCGAGAACGGGGCCGCGTGGAATCCCGGTGAGCCCGGCGTCGTCGACGAGTCGCGGCGTGGCGGGACGGCCCAGGATCAGGTAGGCCGAGGCCAGGTTGGCCACCGGATGAAGTCGGTCACCGGACCGGACGAACAACTCTCCGGACTGGCGTGACATGACCAGCGGGGCGTCGCCGGCCACCGGACGCAGCACGGCCAGACCGACCGTCACCACCGCGACCGCGACCGCACCGGCACACCCGGCCAGCAGTGCGAGCCGATGCGCGTGAAGGGTGTCGGCGCCAGCCGGCATCGCCCGCCCGAGGATCGCGTAGTCCATCCTGCGCATCAGGAAGCGATGCGCGCCGAACTGACGTCGCGGTGATCCGGGACGCACCATGTCCCAACGTTAGAATAGTTGCGGCATAGCCGAATTCAGCGATCAACAGCCTCGCCGGTCTCTTTGGAGCGCCGCTCGCGGTATGCGGCGACATGCTGGCGGTTGCCGCAGTTGCCGGCGTCGCAGAACATTCGGGAACGGTTGCGCGACAGGTCGACCAGCACCGCGTCACAGTCCGGTGCCGCGCAGATCTTCAGCCGGCGAAGCTCTCCGGAGCGCACCAGATCGGCCAGCGACATCGCCATCTCTGCACCCATCCGCTGGGCCAGCGGATCGTGGATCGAAGCCAGGTGCAGATGCCACTCCGGCATCTCGGGGTGCCGGGTCAGCCACGGGGCGGCCTTGGTGTCGGCGAGCAGCGCGTTGATCTGGCCGACCGCGCGCACCTCGTCGTCGGCGGCCGCCCAGATCCGCCCCAATCGCCTGCGCAGCTTGTGGACCGACTCCAGTTCGGCCTCGTCGTGGTCACGCCGCCCCGTCCAGCCCCAGCTGTTCAGGTAGGCGTCCAGGGCAGGTTGGTCGCCCATCTGTTCGCCGTCGGCTCGGTCACTGTTGACCAGCGCACACGCGGCACGCAACGTGACTTCGGTGTCATGACTGAAAAGCATTTGACTCATGACCCCCTCGGAACGTAGTGTCATGACCAATAGTCATTTTACTCATTACAGGCCGGGGGTGCCTCATGTCGACGACGGTTCGTGGCGAGAACCACTTCCGGCTCGGTCTGCTGTTCGCGATCGGGTCGGCGTTCACGTTCGGCATGTCCGGCCCCTTCGCCAAGTCGCTGATGGGGGCCGGTTGGTCCCCGACCGCCGCAGTCACCGCCCGCCTCGCCGGCGGCGCGCTGGTCATGGCGATCTTCGCCACCGTAGTCAAACCCGACTGGATTCGGGAGGCTCGCGAGCACGCCCGCATCGTCGTCGCGTACGGCCTGGTCCCCATCGCCGCCGCGCAGCTCTGCTACTACAACGCCGTCTCTCACCTGTCCGTCGGTGTCGCGCTGCTGCTGGAGTACACCGCGCCGATCCTGGTGGTCGGCTGGATCTGGGCCACCACCCGCCGCCGGCCGCGCGGCGCCACCTTGGCCGGGGTCGGCCTGGCGGTCGCGGGCATCATGCTGGTGCTCAACATCTCCAGCGGCACCGCCCGCGTCGACGCCGCCGGAGTGGCATGGGGGCTGGCCGCCGCGATCTGCGCGGTCTGCTACTTCATGATGTCCGACGAGGTCAGCGCCGACGGCAGCGGGCTCAGCTCGATCACACTGTCGGCCGGGGGCCTGGTGGTCGGCGCCGTCGCCGTGGCCCTGCTGGGTCTTTCCGGTGTGATGCCGCTGACCTTCACCGCCAATGACGCCGTGCTGGCCGGGATGACGGTGCCGTGGTGGGTGCCGGTGATCATGCTGGCCGTGGTTGCCACCGCGGTCGCCTACACGCTGGGCATCAGTGGCGTGGCACGGCTGCGACCGAGCTTCGCGTCGCTGGTGGGCCTCGGTGAGGTGCTGTTCGCGGTGCTCTCGGCGTGGGTGCTGCTCGGCGAGGCCGTCACCGTGACCCAGGCGGTCGGCGGTGTGGTGGTGCTGGCCGGGCTGACACTGGCCCGCCAAGCTGACCGCAGCGCCGAGGTGACCGCTGCCACCTGGCCTGATGCCGGACCGATCGAAGAGCTCGCCGCGGGCGCCCGCACCTGAGCGCGGCACGCAAGCAAACGTCGGGAATGAAACCCGCTTCCTATCTGTAACATCACGATGTGACGTCTAACGCCGTGTCGAATCGTTCCCTCCGGGCCGCCTTCGCCGCCGTCGTGGTAGCCGGTTCCGCGCTGTTCACCCCGGCGATGCTCCCGATCGCCAACGCCGCCGCCTGCAAAGACATCCAGGTGGTGTTCGCCCGCGGAACCGGCGAACCGCCGGGCCTCGGACGGGTGGGTCAGGCCTTCGTCGATTCGCTGCGCGGCAGGCTCGGCAACCGCTCGGTCGGCGTGTATGCCGTCAACTATCCGGCTACTTACGACTTCCTGGCCGCCGCCGACGGCGCCAACGACGCCAGCGCGTTCATCCAGGACGTGGTCAACAGCTGCCCGGACACCAAACTGGTGCTCGGCGGCTACTCCCAAGGTGCGGCGATCATCGACGTCATCACTTCGGTGCCGTTCCCGGCGGTCGGGTTCAACAACCCGCTTCCGCCCAACGTGCCCGACCGGGTCGCCGGCCTCGCCGTCTTCGGGAACCCGACCACGAAGGTGGGGCTGCCCCTGACGTCCAGCCCGGTCTACGGCGGCAAGGCCATCGACCTGTGCAACCCCGGCGACCCGGTGTGCTCGGACGGCAATGACGTCCCCGCGCACCGCAGCTACGGACCGGACGGAACGGCCGGCCAGGCCGCCGCGTTCGTCGCCAGCCTGCTCTAAATGTTTGGCGGCCACCGCCGCGGTGTGTGACTATTAGCCGACCGTTCACCACCGAGGGGGTCCATTCAGCGTGTCCGACCCGACCATGACACCAGCCCGCAGACTGGGCGTTGCTGGCGCGGCGATGTTCGCCGCGATCGCGCCACTGGCCGGCTGCCCCGTCCCGAGCGCCGCGGCCGCCCCCTGTCCCGACGTCGACGTGGTGTTCGCCCGTGGCACCAGCGAGCCGCCCGGGATCGGACGTGTCGGCCAGGCGCTGACCGACACGCTGCAGTCGCAGTTGGGCGGTCGCAACATCGCGACCTACGGGGTGAACTATCCGGCCACCTACGACTTCCGCGCGGCCGCCGTCGGCGCCACCGACGCGACCAACCACATTCTGGCCACCGCCGTGGCGTGCCCGTCGACCCGCTTCGTCCTCGGCGGCTACTCCCAAGGTGCGGCGGTGGTTGACATGCTGCTCGGCATTCCGCCCCTGGGCAACAAGGTCGGCGACATCGGTTCGGCGCCTCCGCTGCCGTCCAGCGTCGCCAGCAAGGTCGCCGCTGCGGCGGTGTTCGGCAACCCCGCCACCAAGTTCGGCAACCCGATCTCGGTGGCGGGTGCTCCCTTCGCGGGCAAGGGGATCGACCTGTGCAATTACGGTGACCCGATCTGCTCGCCGGGCCGCAACCCGTTCGCGCACACCGACTACGAGAGCTCCCCGCTGCCGGGGCAGGCAGCCGGCTTCATCGCCGGACTCTTGTAGATCACTTAACTTATTTGCTGGCGGCAGCGCCCTCGCGGGTCGTCTACCATGGCAGGATGCGTATCGGTCGGCTCGTGACCAGCGCGGTAGGGGTGATGTCCGCTGCCGCCGCCATGTTGCTCGCCCCGGCGATGTCGCCGCACGAATCGTCTCGAATTCTTGCTGCGGCGCAGGCCGCCGCGTGCCCGGACGTCGAAGTGATCTTCGCCCGCGGCCGGCTGGAGCCCCCCGGTACGGGCCGCCTCGGCGAGGCGTTCGTCAACGCGTTGCGCGCCAAGACCTCCAAGAAGGTCGGCTTCTACGCGGTGAACTACCCCGCCGACTACCAGGTCGACCTCGGCGCCAACGACATGAGCAAGCACATCCAGTACATGGCGTCCAGTTGCCCCAACACGCGGCTGGTCCTCGGCGGCTACTCACTGGGCGCCGCCGTCACCGACGTGGTGCTGGCCGTGCCCTCACCGGTGTTCGGTTACAACAACCCACTGCCGCTGGGCATGGACCAACACGTAGCCGCGGTCGCCCTGTTCGGCAACGGGACGCGGAAGGTGTTCGGGCCGGTGTCCGACGTCAGCCCGCTCTACGGCGACAAGACGATCGACCTGTGCACCCCTGACGACCCGGTCTGCAACAACAATATGGATCCGGAGAGTTGGGGCGACAACTGGAACGCCCATCTGCAGGCCGCCTACATCGACTCCGGGTTGGTCGACCAGGCCGCCGGATTCGTGGCGGGCAAGCTCTGATCAGATGCTGCGCAGGTCGCGGGTGACCGCGACCCGGGCGGCCAGCTGGCCGTCGGGCGGATAGTCGACACCCGCCAGCGTGAGGCCGCGCGCCGGCGCCGCGGCGAACGCGCTCGAGCGGTGATCTGCCTCCAACAGCGTTGCGCACCAAGCCGGTTCGCGTCGGCCCTCCCCCACCGCCAGCAGCGCACCGACCAGTGAGCGAACCATCGACCAGCAGAACGCGTCGGCGGTGACGACGGCGGTGATCATGTCGCCGTCACGAACCCACTCCAGGCGCTGCAGGTCGCGGATCGTCGTCGCCCCGGCCCGGTGCCGGCAGAACGCGGCGAAGTCATGCAGTCCCAGCAGATTTCGTGACGCCTCGGTCATCGCCGCGATGTCCAGCGGCCGCGGCCATGCTGTCACGTAGCGCGCCAGATCGGGGTCGACCCCGTAGGGTGCCGACGACAACCGATAGACGTAGTGCCGGCGAAGGGCCGAGAACCTGGCGTCGAATCCGGCTGGCGCCCTGGTGATCTCACGCACCCGGACATCGGCGGGCAGGAACCGGCCCAGCCGGCGCACCAGCGGCAGAAATTCGGCTTCACCCGGCCGGGTGTGACGGGGATAGGCCTGGACCAGCGCCTCGGCGGGGACGTCGACGTGGGCCACCTGGCCGCTGGCGTGGACACCGCTGTCGGTGCGGCCGGCGGCGAACAACCGGACCGGCACCCGGAAGACGGTCGAGAAGGCCTCGTCCAGAACACCGGCGACGGTCCGATGTCCGTCCTGCACCGCCCAGCCGGTGAAATCGGTTCCGTCGTAAGCGATGTCGAGCCGCAGACGAACGTGCCCGCCACCGGAGTCGGCGGCGGGCACGTTCGTCGTCACAGTCTCAGGACTCGTCAGTGTCCGAACCCTCGGCCTGCTCCTCTGCGACGTCCTCGGCCTTGATCTCCTCGGCGCTGTCCTCCGCCTCCGGACCGGCCGCGACCTCGGGCTCGACCGCAGCCTCGGGCTCGACCGCAGCCTGCGGCGCGGCAGCAGCCGCCACCGACACCTTCTTGGCTGCACGCCTGGCCCGGTCTGCCTCCGAGGTCACCGTCTTCTCCCGCACCAGCTCGATGACGGCCATCGGGGCGTTGTCGCCCTTGCGTGCCTCCACCTTGATGATTCGGGTGTAGCCGCCGTTACGGTCGGCGAAGAACGGGCCGATCTCGGCGAACAAGGTGTGCACCACGTCCTTGTCGCGGATCTTCTTCATCACCTCACGCCGGTTGTGCAGCGCGCCCTTCTTGGCGTGGGTGATGAGCTTCTCGGCGTACGGCCGCAGCGCCCTGGCCTTGGGCTCGGTCGTCTTGATCCGGCCGTGCTCGAAGAGCGACGTGGCCAGGTTGGCCAGAATCGCCTTCTGGTGCGAGGACGACCCGCCGAGGCGAGGGCCCTTGGTGGGCTTGGGCATTGCAATCTCCTAGGTGAGCCGATCTCCGTATCAGGTAAGACCGGGAAGGGATTTAGAGCTGTTCGGTCTCGGCGTAGTCCTGGTCCTGGTCGGCATCCAGGTCATAGCCGGAGTCACTGGTCCAGGTGCCGGTGGCCACGTCGTAGCCGGCGACCTCGGACGGATCGAAGCTGGCCGGGCTGTCCTTGAGCGACAGTCCCAGCTGGTGCAGCTTGATCTTCACCTCGTCGATCGACTTCTGGCCGAAGTTACGGATGTCCAGCAGATCGGACTCCGTGCGGGCGACCAGCTCGCCGACGGTGTGCACACCCTCGCGCTTGAGGCAGTTGTACGACCGGACGGTGAGATCCAGATCGTCGATCGGCAGCCCGAACGCCGCGATGTGGTCGGCCTCGGCGGGCGAGGGGCCGATCTCGATGCCCTCGGCCTCGACGTTGAGTTCGCGTGCCAGACCGAACAGTTCGACCAGGGTCTTGCCGGCCGACGCCAAGGCGTCGCGCGGGCTGATCGAGTTCTTGGTCTCGACGTCGAGGATCAGCTTGTCGAAGTCCGTGCGCTGCTCGACGCGGGTGGCCTCCACCTTGTAGGTGACCTTGAGCACCGGCGAGTAGATGGAATCGACCGGGATACGGCCGATCTCGGCACCGGAGGCCTTGTTCTGCACGGCCGGCACGTAACCGCGGCCACGCTCGACGACCAGCTCGACCTCGAGCTTGCCCTTGTCGTTCAGGGTCGCGATGTGCATGTCGGGGTTGTGCACCGTCACACCGGCCGGCGGGACGATGTCACCGGCGGTGACGTCACCCGGGCCCTGCTTGCGCAGGTACATGGTGACCGGCTCGTCCTCCTCGGATGACACGACCAGACCCTTGAGGTTCAGGATGATGTCGGTGACGTCTTCCTTCACCCCGGGAACGGTGGTGAACTCGTGCAGCACACCGTCGATGCGGATGCTCGTCACGGCCGCGCCGGGAATCGACGACAGCAGCGTACGCCGCAGCGAATTGCCAAGGGTGTAGCCGAAACCGGGCTCCAGCGGCTCGATGACGAACTGGGACCGGTTCTCGGCGATGGCCTCTTCGCCCAGTGTGGGTCGCTGAGAAATCAGCATGGTGTTTCGTTTCTCCTTCTCGGCACCCGCTATTTGATGCCGTTAGGTGTCCTGCCGCAGGGAATTCCGCGGCAGACGTCTTCTTACTTCGAGTAGTACTCGACGATCAGCTGCTCGGCGAGCGGCACCTGGATCTGCTCACGGGTGGGCAGCTGGTGCACGAGGATTCGCTGACGCTCGCCGATGACCTGCAGCCAGCCCGGGATCGGACGCTCACCGGCGGTCTGACGCGACAGCTCGAACGGCAGCGTGTTCAGCGACTTGCCCCTGATGTCGATGATGTCGTACTGCGACACCCGGTAACTCGGGATGTTCACCTTGACACCGTTGACGGTGAAGTGGCCGTGGCTGACCAGCTGGCGCGCCATCCGTCGGGTACGCGCCAGACCGGCGCGGTAGACGACGTTGTCCAGGCGGGTCTCCAGGATCTGCAGCAGGTTCTCACCGGTCTTGCCGGCCGAACGGTTCGCCTCTTCGTAGTAGCGGCGGAACTGCTTCTCCATGACGCCATAGGTGAAGCGGGCCTTCTGCTTCTCCTGCAGCTGCTGGCGGTACTCGCTCTCCTTGATCCGCGCGCGGCCATGCTGGCCCGGCGGGTAGGGGCGCTTCTCGAACGACTGATCACCGCCAACGAGGTCGACGCCGAGGCGGCGCGACTTGCGGGTGGCGGGTCCGGTGTAACGAGCCATGAGTCAGTTCCTCCCTAGACCCGGCGCCGCTTGGGCGGACGGCAGCCGTTGTGCGGCTGCGGGGTGACATCGGAAATCGCGCCCACCTCGAGGCCTGCGGCCTGCAGCGAGCGGATGGCGGTCTCGCGACCCGAACCCGGGCCCTTCACGAACACGTCGACCTTCTTCACGCCGTGCTCCTGCGCCTTGCGGGCGGCGTTCTCGGCGGCCAGCTGCGCGGCGAACGGGGTCGACTTACGCGAGCCCTTGAAGCCGACGTGACCCGACGACGCCCAGGCGATGACGTTGCCCTGCGGATCGGTGATCGAGACGATCGTGTTGTTGAACGTGCTCTTGATGTGCGCGGCGCCGTGCGGGACGTTCTTCTTTTCCCGACGACGGGTCTTCTGCCCCTTCTTGGGGGCAGCGCCGCCCTTCTTTGCTTGTGCCATCCGGGGTTACCTGGCCTTCTTCTTGCCGGCGATGGTGCGCTTCGGGCCCTTGCGGGTACGCGCATTGGTCTTGGTCCGCTGGCCGCGCACCGGCAGGCCGCGGCGATGCCGCAGGCCCTGGTAGCAACCGATCTCGATCTTGCGGCGGATGTCGGCCTGCACCTCGCGGCGCAGGTCACCCTCCACCTTGAGGGTGGCTTCGATGTAGTCACGCAGCTGCGTGAGCTGATCGTCGGTCAGGTCCTTGGTGCGCAGATCCCGGTCGATACCGGTCGCGGCAAGGATTTCCTGGGAGCGGGTACGGCCGATGCCGTAGATGTAGGTCAGCGCGATCTCCATGCGCTTGTCGCGCGGAAGATCGACGCCCACTAGACGTGCCACAGGGCTGTGTTCCTTCTTCTAAGCGGAGGTCTGTTCCCAGTCCGTTCCCGACTGCGTCGGGGCCCGGCCTCCGTTCCGGGCGTGGGTGAGCAGCCAATCTGCTCAGTGGTACTGGGAGGTCTGCATTCAGTTGTGGTTACTGCGACGCCGCTGAGGGGCGGCAGTGGGCTTAGCCCTGCCGCTGCTTGTGGCGCGGATCAGAGCAGATCACCATGACCCGCCCATGCCGGCGGATCACCCTGCACTTGTCGCAGATCGCCTTGACGCTCGGGTTCACCTTCACGGCTCGTTGATCCTTCTAGTTCTCGTCGGTTGTCTTGATGTCATGCTGGCTCGGAGCCGGGCCTACTTGTACCGGTACACAATGCGACCCCGGGTCAGGTCGTAGGGAGACAACTCCACCACCACCCGGTCCTCGGGAAGGATGCGGATGTAGTGCTGCCGCATCTTGCCGCTGATGTGAGCGAGCACCTTGTGACCGTTCTCCAGCTCAATGCGAAACATCGCATTGGGCAGGGGCTCGACCACGCGGCCCTCGACCTCGATGGCACCGTCTTTCTTGGCCATAACCTCTCACATCCTGCTTTTGTTGGTCCTGCGGGCACCAGCCGCTTGCGGCGACAGGCACTCACAGTCGGGCAGCATTCGCCCCGACTGCAAAAACGTGAGCCGGTGACAGGAAACTCCAGGACTGGGCACGCAAGAGTCGGCGCGGGAACCGCACCGTTGGTCTACGATACCCGTTTCGCCGCGCTACTCCAAAACGCGGCATCCGCCACTCGTGGCACCGGCACCGGAGGCGCCCACGCCCGCCGAGCTGTCGTCGGAATAGTTCACGACCGGACCGAGGTTGAAGGACAGGCGGCCAATCTCCTTCGGCCACGAACAGCAGCGACCAGTTGAAAGCCATACCCGACGTCCCCTGGGGATTCGAAGCCTAAGGCCGACGGCCCCAGACGCCCGTCAAGAAAGGTAAGGATCAGATGACCGACCCTTCACTGCTCAAGCCCGACCTCGGCCGGTTCGGGGTGTGGACCGGCGGCGCGGTGACCCCCGAGCAGGCGGTCGAGATCGAGCGGCTGGGCTACGGCGCGGTGTGGGTCGGCGGATCCCCCGCGGCCGCACTGGAGTTCGTCGAGCCGATCCTGGAGCGCACCGAGAACCTGTCCGTCGCGACCGGGATCGTCAATATCTGGAGCGCCCCGGCCGACGAGGTGGCCGAGTCCTACCACCGCATCGAGAACGCCTATCCAGGCCGGTTCCTGCTCGGCGTCGGCGTGGGCCATCCCGAGCACACCCAGCAGTACCAGAAGCCGTACGAGGCCCTGGTGAGTTATCTCGACGAGCTGGACCGCCACACCGTGCCGACCAGCCGCCGGGTGATCGCCGCGCTGGGACCCAAGGTGCTGCAACTGTCGGCGCGGCGCAGCGCCGGCGCCCATCCCTACCTGACCACACCCGAGCACACCGCGCAGGCCCGCGACCTGGTGGGGGCGTCGGTGTTCCTGGCGCCCGAACACAAAGTGGTGCTGTCGACGGACGCCGATGCCGCCCGCGAGCTGGGCCGCCAGAGCGTCGGCTTCTATCTGGACCTGAGCAACTACGTCAACAACTGGAAGCGGCTGGGTTTCACCGACGCCGATGTCGCCAAGCCCGGCAGCGACAAGCTGATCGACGCGGTGGTGGCGCACGGAACACCCGAGGCGGTCGCCGCGCGGCTGACCGAGCACCTCGACTCCGGCGCCGACCACGTGACGATTCAGGTGCTGGGCGGCTGGGACAAGCTGATCCCCACGCTCACCGAACTGGCCGGGCCGCTGGGGCTCACCGCGACCGAGTGAGCGCGGCGGCCGCCCGTTACCGTTAGGGTGGCAGCATGCGGCTGTTGGTCACGGGGGGCGCCGGATTCATCGGTGCCAACTTCGTTCACAGCACGGTCCGTGAGCGTCCTGACGTCTCGGTCAC
Organism: Candidatus Mycolicibacterium alkanivorans; assembly: GCF_022760805.1. NCBI lineage: Bacteria > Bacillati > Actinomycetota > Actinomycetes > Mycobacteriales > Mycobacteriaceae > Mycobacterium > Candidatus Mycolicibacterium alkanivorans. Next base: position 3,973,714 of record NZ_JAIVFL010000001.1, read on the forward strand.
CGTTCTCGACGCGCTGACCTACGCCGGTAGCCGCGAGTCGCTGGCCCCGGTGGCCGACGACATCCGGCTCGTCGAGGGCGACCTGGCCGACGAACAGTTGGTGGAACGGCTGGTCGCCGAGTCCGACGCGGTGGCGCACTTCGCGGCCGAAACCCACGTCGACAACGCACTGGCCGACCCGGCACCGTTTCTGCGCAGCAACGTCATCGGCACCTTCTCGGTGCTGGAAGCGGTTCGCCGGCACGGGGTTCGGCTGCACCACGTCTCCACCGACGAGGTGTACGGCGACCTGCCGCTCGGCGAGGACGTGCGGTTCACCGAGTCCACCCCGTACAACCCCTCGAGCCCGTATTCGGCGACCAAGGCCTCGGCCGACCTGCTGGTACGGGCCTGGGTGCGGTCCTACGGCGTGCGCGCGACGATCTCCAACTGCTCCAACAACTACGGGCCCTACCAGCACATCGAGAAGTTCATCCCGCGACAGATCACCAACATCCTCACCGGGCGGCGGCCCAAGCTCTACGGCGCCGGGGCCAACGTGCGCGACTGGATCCACGTGGAAGACCACAACAGCGCGGTGTGGCGAATCCTGGACGGCGGCGAGATCGGCCGCACCTACCTGATCGGTGCCGACGGCGAGCGCGACAACCTCTCGGTGCTGCGAATGATCCTGCAGCTGATGGACCGCGACCCCGACGACTTCGACCACGTCACCGACCGGGCCGGCCACGACCTGCGGTACGCCATCGACTCGGGCGCGCTGCGTGACGAACTCGGCTGGGCACCTAAGCACACCGACTTCGCCGACGGGCTGGGCAGCACCATCGCCTGGTATCGCGACAACGAGTGGTGGTGGGCCCCGCTGAAGGAGCGGGTCGAAGCGGGTTACGCGAAACGCGGTCAGTGACATGAGCTTTCGTGAGCTGTCGGTGCCGGGCGCCTGGGAGATCACTCCGTCGCAGCATGGCGACGACCGCGGGATGTTCTTCGAATGGTTCACCGAGGGCGCGTTCGCCGAGATGACCGGCCACGCGTTCGACATGCGGCAGGCCAACTGCTCGGTGTCGGCGGCCGGGGTGCTGCGCGGCCTGCACTTCGCCCAGCTGCCGCCCAGCCAGGCCAAGTACGTGACGTGTGTGAAGGGATCGGTGTTCGACGTCGTCGTCGACGTCCGGGTCGGCTCCCCCACCTACGGCCGGTGGGATTCGGTGCTGCTCGACGATGTCGACCACCGTTCGGTCTACCTCTCCGAAGGACTGGCGCACGGTTTCCTTGCGCTGCAAGATGATTCGACCGTGATGTACCTGTGCTCGGCACCGTACGCACCGCGGCGCGAGCACACCATCGCCGCCACCGACCCGGCGATCGGCATCCAGTGGCCGCTGCCGGCCGATCAGCTGGTGCTCTCCGGGCGCGACGCCGCCGCCGCACCGCTGGCCGAGGTGGCGGCCGCCGACCTGCTGCCCAGCTGGGCCGACTGCCGCGCGTTCGTCGACGGATTGCCCCGGCGATAGTCCCAGCCCGTGACCCCTTGCGCACCGCCGCGATCGGTTACTAGGATGTCCTAGTATTCAGCCGCAGGGTCAGCCAAGGGACAGTCCATGAGCACAACCATCCAGCACTTCATCGACGGCAAGCGCAGCAACCTCAGCAGCACGCGCACCGCGGACGTCTTCAACCCCAGCACCGGGGAAGTGCAGGCCAAGGTGCTGCTGGCCTCGGCCGCCGACGTCGACACCGCGGTGGCCTCGGCGGTGGTGGCCCAGAAGGAGTGGGGCGCGTGGAACCCGCAGCGCCGGGCCCGCGTCCTGACGAAGTTCATCGAGTTGGTCAACGCCAACGCCAACGAGCTGGCCGAGTTGCTCTCGATCGAGCACGGCAAGACCGTCCCCGACGCCCTCGGTGACATCCAGCGCGGCATCGAGGTCATCGAGTTCGCCACCGGAATCCCGCACCTGATGAAGGGCGAGTTCACCGAGGGCGCCGGCCCGGGCATCGACGTGTACTCGATCCGCCAGCCGCTCGGCGTGGTCTGCGGCATCACCCCGTTCAACTTCCCGGCGATGATCCCGCTATGGAAGGCCGGCCCCGCACTGGCCTGCGGTAACGCATTCATCCTCAAGCCCTCCGAGCGCGACCCGTCGGTACCGCTCCGGCTGGCCGAGCTGTTCCTCGAAGCCGGCCTACCGCCGGGCGTATTCCAGGTCGTACAGGGCGACAAGGAAGCGGTCGACGCACTGCTCGCCCATCCCGACATCAAGGCCTACGGCTTCGTCGGCAGCTCCGACATCGCGCAGTACATCTATGCCACCGCCGCGGCCAACGGCAAGCGCGCACAGTGCTTCGGCGGCGCCAAGAACCACATGATCGTCATGCCCGACGCCGACCTGGACCAGGCCATCGACGCCCTCGTCGGCGCCGGTTACGGCAGCGCCGGCGAGCGCTGCATGGCCATCAGCGTCGCGGTCGCTGTGGGCGACGAGACCGCGAACCGCCTTCGCGCCCGGCTCGCCGAACGGGTCGAACACCTCCGGGTCGGCCACAGCCTGGACCCCAAGGCCGACTACGGGCCGCTGGTCAATGAGGCCGCCCTCGACCGGGTGCGCGGCTACATCGACGCCGGTGTCGCCGCCGGTGCCGACATCGTCGTCGACGGACGCGACAAGGGCAGCGACGAACTGACATTCGGCGACGACAGCATCGAGGGCGGCTTCTTCATCGGCCCGACCCTGTTCGATCACGTCACCACCGACATGTCCATCTACAAGGACGAGATCTTCGGGCCGGTGGTATGCATCGTGCGCGTCAAGGATTACGAGGAAGCCCTGCGGCTGCCCAACGAGCACGAGTACGGCAACGGCGTGGCGATATTCACCCGCGACGGCGACACCGCCCGCGACTTCGTCTCGCGCGTGCAGGTCGGCATGGTCGGCGTCAACGTGCCGATCCCGGTTCCGGTGGCGTATCACACCTTCGGCGGCTGGAAGCGGTCCGGTTTCGGCGACCTCAACCAGCACGGGCCGGCCGCGATCCAGTTCTACACCAAGGTCAAGACGATCACCGAGCGGTGGCCGTCGGGTATCAAGGACGGCGCCGAGTTCGTCATCCCGACGATGAAATGAACTTACTGGGTATGGACGACGACGAACGCGTGATCGTCGAGACAGCGGCCGCGTTCGCCGCCAAACGTCTTGCGCCGCATGCCTTGGAGTGGGACCACTCCAAGCACTTCCCCGTCGATGCACTGCGCGAGGCCGCCGAGCTGGGGATAGGCGCGGTCTACTGCGGTGAGGACGTCGGCGGCAGTGGCCTGCGTCGGCTGGACGCCGTCCGGATCTTCGAGCAACTGGCCACCGCCGATCCAGCGATCGCGGCGTTCATCTCGATCCACAACATGTGCGCGTGGATGATCGACACCTACGGCACCGCCGACCAACGCAAGTCGTGGGTGCCGCGGCTGGCGTCGATGGAGGCGATCGCCAGTTACTGCCTCACCGAGCCGGGTGCGGGCTCGGATGCGGCGGCGCTGCGCACCAAGGCCGTTCGGGACGGTGAGCACTACGTGCTCGACGGCGTCAAGCAGTTCATCTCCGGGGCGGGCAGCTCCGACGTCTACGTGGTGATGGCGCGCACCGGCGGCGAGGGACCGCGCGGCATTTCGGCGTTCATCGTCGAAAAGGGCACACCGGGGCTGAGTTTCGGCCCCAACGAGGAGAAGATGGGCTGGAACGCCCAGCCCACCGCCCAGGTCATCATGGAAGGTATGCGGGTGCCGGCCGACGCGATGCTCGGCGGTCCGGAAGGAGAAGGCGGCGGTTTCGGCATCGCGATGAACGGCCTCAACGGCGGCCGGCTCAACATCGCCGCCTGCTCACTGGGCGGCGCGCAGGCCGCCTTCGACAAGGCGGGACGCTACCTGGCCGACCGGCAGGCCTTCGGCGGCGCACTACTCGACGAGCCCACCATCAGGTTCACCCTCGCCGACATGGCCACCGCGCTGGAGACCTCCCGGCTGATGCTGTGGCGTGGGGCCAGCGCGCTGGACAACGACGAACCCGACAAGGTGGCGTTGTGCGCGATGGCAAAGCTGCACGTCACCGACGCCTGTTACGGCGTAGCCGACCAGGCGTTGCAGCTGCACGGTGGCTACGGATATCTGCGGGAGTACGGCCTGGAGAAAATCGTCCGCGACCTTCGGGTGCACCGAATCCTGGAGGGCACCAACGAAATCATGCGCGTAGTCATCGGGCGGGCCGTCGCGAGCGGTGCTCGCAATCCGGCCGAGGCCGCCCGGGTACGCGCAACGGCATGAGGCAAAGGAGCCTACGCATGACGACGATCGCGTTTCTGGGCCTGGGCCACATGGGCGGGCCGATGGCGGCCAACCTGGTCACCGCCGGCTACACCGTTCGCGGCTTCGACCCGGTGCCCGCATTGCGCGCGGCCGCCGAGGAGAAGGGTGCGTCGGTGTTCGATGCCGGCGCCGCCGCGGTAGCCGAGGCGGACGTCGTCATCACCTCGCTGCCCAACGGGGCGATCGTGAAAGCCTGCTACGCCGAGGCACTTCCGGCCGCCAAGGCGGGCGCCCTGTTCATCGACACGTCCACGATCTCTGTCGACGACGCCCGCGAGGTCCACGCCCAAGCGTCGACTGCCGGGATGGCCCAGCTCGACGCCCCGGTCTCCGGCGGCATCAAGGGCGCGACCGCGGGCACGCTGGCCTTCATGGTCGGCGGTGAGAGCGAGGCCCTGGACCGGGCCCGTCCGGTGCTGGAACCCATGGCCAGCAAGGTCATTCACTGCGGAGCCTCCGGGGCGGGCCAGGCCGCCAAGCTGTGCAATAACATGGTGCTCGCAGTGCAGCAGATCGCCGTCGGTGAGGCCTTCGTGCTGGCCGAGAAACTCGGCCTGTCGGCGCAGTCACTGTTCGACGTGATCACCGGAGCCACCGGCAACTGCTGGGCCGTGCACACCAATTGCCCTGTCCCCGGCCCGGTTCCGACCTCGCCGGCCAACAACGACTTCAAGCCCGGTTTCGCCGCCGCGCTGATGAACAAGGACCTCGGCCTGGCGATGGACGCGGTGTCGTCCACCGGAGCCTCGGCGCCACTGGGCACGCACGCCGCCGAGATCTACGCCAAGTTCGCCGCCAACCACGGCGACCTGGACTTCAGCGCGGTCATCGAAACCCTGCGCTGAGCGCTGAGTTCCTCCCGCGAGCAGACACAAAAGACCCCGACACGCCGAGGATTTGCGGGCTTTTGCGTCTGCTCGCGGTCAGAAGTCGCCAGCGTGGTGGCGCAGGGTCTCGATGGAGGACACCAGCGCGCTCGCTTCGGCCGCCGACATCCCGACGTCGGCGAACACCTGCTCGTTGAGCGTCGCCGTGGCGTCCTCCACCGTCGAGCGGCCCAGCTCGGTGATCTGCACCAGCGTGGTGCGGCCATCGGTCGGATGTGGCACCCGGTGCACCAGCCCGTCGGCCTCCAGCCGGCGGATCGCGTGGGTGACGCTGGTGACGTGCACCTGCAGCCGGTCGGAGGCCTTGGTGATCGGCAGTGCACCGGTCCGGCTGAACGCCAGCAGCCGCAGCAGCTCGAAGCGGGAAAAGCTCAGGTCGTAGGGGCGTAGCGCGTTCTCCACCCGGGCCAGCAGGATCTGATGGGCCCGCATCACCGAGGTGACCGCGACCATGCCCTCGGCGACGTCACCCCACCCGGCGCGCTCCCAGTTGGTACGCGCCGCCGCGATGGGATCCGGTTTGTCCGGTGAGACCGAGTCGGGCGGCATCCGCCCATATTGCCCTACCGCGGCCGGCTTACAGGCGGCGCTGAAGCAGGACATCCCCGGTGTCGACGGACACCACCTGCACCGCGGCGATCTCGTCGAGCGGCATCGACGTACTGCCCGACGGCGAAGCCGTCGCCCCCGCGCGGGCCGTCCACGTCGCCAGCAGAACCCGGCCGCCGTCGCGGCCGACGGCGTACATCGCCAGCTCGTCCCCGCTCTCCTCGCCCTCGCCCCAGCCCGGCTCCTCCCCGTAGGTGCACGTCATCTCGACCTGCGTCCCCCAGCCCTGGCCGGTCACCACCACCGTCGCCTCGAAGGACGACGGAGTCACCGGCGTCATGGACAGCGGAGCCGAGGCCGACGTACCGGGCAGCTGCAGCGGCGTGAGTCCGAACTGCGCCGGGTTGGTCGCCAGCAGGGCCGCGACCGCCAGGACCGCCGCGGCTGCCGCCGATACCGTCCAGGTGATCCACCGGGAGCGCCGCCGCTGCCGCTGCACGGTGTGCAGGATCTCGTCGAGCAGCTCCGGGCGCATCGGCGGCGGTTCGAGCCCGCGGTCGTCAATGGAGGCCACCTCGTCGGGCGACAGCATCGCCAGCATCGCAGGCATCCCGCTGAGCTCGCCGACCGCCGAGCGGCACGATGGGCAGACGTTCAGGTGGGCCTCGTACTCCCGGCGGTCGTTGCTGGACAGCGATCCCAGGACGTAGGCAGCGTCCCAGGGCGCATAGGTGTCGGTCTCGGTCATCGAGTCACCCCCATCTCCTGCAGTGTCAGCCGCAAGGCGCGCACCGCGTAGTGCAGCCGGGACTTCACCGTGCCCTCGGCGATCTGCAGATCGGCGGCGATCTGGGTGGTGGTCCAGCCCAGATAGTAGGAGCGACGGATCACCGCACGGTGGTCGGCGGACAGCTGGGCCAGCGCGTCGCCGAGCAGCAGCCGGTCCAGGGCGACGTTGACCTCGTCCGGACCCGGGCGGTCCGGCGCGCCGGGGGCGTCCAGCGAGTCGCTCTCCTTGCGGAACCGCGCGCTGCGGCGTTCGTCGATGATCATGTTGCGGGCCACGGTGAACAGCCACGCCCGCGCCGAGCGTTCGGCGTCGTCGGTGACCTCGGGGTGCTGCCAGGCCCGCAGCAGCGTTTCCTGCACCACGTCCTCGGCGCGAGCCGGGTCACCGGTGAGGCGCACGGCGTAGCGCCACAGCGCAGCCGCGTGGTCGCGGTAGAGCACCCGCATCAACGCGGCCTCCGGATCGTCCATCTCCCACCTCCGGCGAAGACACGTAACCGGCGACGGTCTGGTTCAAGAGCGCGCGCGGACGAGGTCAGAGCGTGAGAATGCGCGGGCCGTCCTCGGTGACCGCGACCGTGTGCTCCCAGTGCGCGGCCCGCGAGCCGTCGGAGGTCACGACGGTCCACTCGTCGGCGAGGATCCGGGTCTTGGTGGTGCCAAGCGTCAGCATGGGCTCGATGGCCAGCACCGAACCGGCCACCAGGAAGGGGCCGCGGCCGGGCTGGCCCTCGTTGGGCAGGAACGGGTCCATGTGCATCTGCCTGCCGATGCCGTGTCCGCCGTACCCGGCGACGATGCCGAAGCGGCGGCCATGGGTGCGCTCGGCGGCGCGGACGCCTTGTTCGATCGCGTGCGAGACGTCGGTGAGGCGGTTGCCGGGGATCATCGCGGCGATACCGGCCTCCATCGACTGCTTGGTGGCCGCCGAGAGTGCCTCGTCCATCGGGATCAGCGAGCCGATGCCGAAGGTGACCGCGGCATCGCCGTGCCAGCCGTCGATGATCGCTCCGCAGTCGACGGACACCAGGTCCCCGGGCGCCAGCTTCTCGTCGGCCGAGGGAATGCCGTGCACCACACGGTCGTTGACCGACGAGCAGATGCTGGCCGGATAGCCGTGGTAGCCGAGGAAGGACGGGACTCCACCCGCCTCGCGGATGACGGTCTCGGCGGCGTCGTCGAAGTCCTTGGTGGACACCCCCGCAACGGCGGCCGCGCGGACCGTTCGCAGCGCTGCGGCCACCACTGCACCGGCAGCGGCCATCGCATCGAGCTCACCCGGGGTGCGGGCGGGCACGGTTTTGCGGCTGCGAAGACGGGGCAGCGAGACCACGGGCGCTCAGCGGCCGAGTGCGCGCAACGCCCGGGCGAACACCTCGTCAAGACTGCCGACGGCGTCGACCGTCTTGAGTTCGCCGCTGTAGTAGTCCAGCAGCGGGGCGGTCTCGTCGCGGTAGACCTTCATCCGGTTGCGGATGACCTCTTCGGTGTCGTCGGCGCGGCCGCGGCCCTTGAGCCGCTCGACCAGCTCGTCCTCGGGCACCCGGAACTCCAGGACAGCGTCGAGCTTGAGGTCCCGGCGGGCCAGCATCTGCTCGAGCGCTTCGGCCTGCTCGACCGAGCGAGGGAAGCCGTCGAGGATGAACCCGCCCGCGACGTCGGCGTCGCCCAGCCGGTCGTCGACCAGGGCGTTGGTCAGGGTGGCCGGAACCAGGTCGCCGGCGTCGAGGTACTTCTGGGCCTCCCGGCCGAGCTCGGTGCCGGTGCTGATGTTGTGTCGGAACAGATCGCCGGTGGAGATCTGCGGGATTCCCAGCTTGTCCGCCAGCTTGACTGCCTGTGTTCCCTTGCCCGCGCCGGGCGGTCCAAGCAAAACGATTCTCACTTGAGGAACCCTTCGTAGTTGCGCTGCATCAGCTGGCTCTCAATCTGTTTGACGGTATCCAAGCCGACGCCGATCATGATCAGAACCGCCGTACCGCCGAAGGGCAGGTTCTGGACGCCGCCGCTGTTGCCGATCTGCAGGAACATGTTCGGCAGAACGGCGATCACACCCAGGTAGATCGAGCCCGGAAGGGTGATCCTGCTCAGCACGTAGCGCAGGTAGTCCGCGGTGGGCTTACCCGGCCGGATGCCTGGGATGAAGCCACCGAACTTCTTCATCTCGTCGGCGCGTTCATCTGGGTTGAACGTGATCGAGACATAGAAGTAGGTGAAGAAGATGATCAGGGCGAAGTAGAGGCCGATGTAGACCGGATCCGCCGGGTTGGTCAGGTAGTTCGCGACGAAGCGGTCCCACCAGTTGTTGCTCGGCGTCTTGCGGCCGCTCTGGATCAGCTGGGTGACCAGTTGCGGGACGTAGATCAGTGACGACGCGAAGATCACCGGGATGACGCCGGCCTGGTTGACCTTCAGCGGCAGGTAGGTCGACGTGCCGCCGTACATCTTGCGGCCCACCATCCGCTTGGCGTACTGCACGGGGATCCGGCGTTGGCCCTGCTCGACGAACACGACGCCAACGATGATGAGCAGCGCAGCGGCGCAGACGGCGGCGAAGACCAGGCCGCCGCGGCTGTCCAGGATGCTCTTGCCCTCAGCCGGGATGCGCGCGGCGATGCCGGCGAAGATCAGCAGCGACATGCCGTTGCCGATGCCGCGTTCGGTGACCAGTTCGCCCATCCACATGACCAGGGCCGCGCCTGCGGTCATCACCAGCACGATGATCACCAGGGCGAAAATGCTCTGGTCGGCGATGATGTCCAGGGTGCAGCCCTGCAGCAGTCCGCCGTTGGCGGCCAGCGCCACGATGCTGGTGGCCTGCAGGATGGCCAGCGCGATCGCCAGGTAACGCGTGTACTGCGTCATCTTGGCCTGACCGGCCTGCCCCTCCTTGCGCAGTTCCTCGAAGCGGGGAATCACCACGCCGAGCAGCTGAACGATGATGCTCGCGGTGATGTAGGGCATGACGCCCACCGCGAACACCGTCAGCTGCAGCAGCGCACCGCCGGAGAATAGGTTGATCAGCGAGTAGACCTGTGCGGCGCTACCACCGCTCACCTGCTCGATGCACTGGTGGACGTTCTTGTAGTTGACCCCTGGGGACGGCAGTGTGGCGCCGACCCGATAGAGGATGACGATGCCCAGCGTGAACAGAATCTTTCGCCTCAGGTCGACCGTCCTGAGTGAAGAGATGAAAGCCGAGAGCACTCTTCCTCCTGGGCAGCCGGACGAAGGTGTCACAGCGTGCCATTGGGGCTGGCCTGGCCAGCGTTTGGGTAATCCTGCCTCGCGCCGATCGCCACCAGCCGTCAGCCGGCAGCATCGCTCGCTCAAACAGTCTACGAGAGTAACAGTTGGCCCTGGCAGGTCGGGAATCCACGCGAGACCATAGCCGCCCCGTCGCATCGGCGGCGTACAATCGCCGATAGCTCGTTATATTGGCTAATAATCGGTGGGGTGGCTTTCGGAGGGCCTGACGAATGACGCGTACCGACAACGACACCTGGGACCTCGCGTCCAGCGTGGGGGCGACCGCGACCATGGTGGCGACCGGTCGCGCGATGGCGACCAAGGATCCGCGGCACCTCATCGACGATCCGTTCGCCGAGCCGCTGGTGCGAGCGGTCGGCATCGATTTCTTCGTCGCGATGATCGACAGCAAGGTCGACGCCTCCCCGTTCGGTGACGACGCACCCGAGCGGGTGGAGGCCATGATCAACGGAATGGCCTTGCGCACCAAGTTCTTCGACGAGTACTTCGTGCGCGTCACCGAAGGCGGAATCCGGCAGGCGGTGATCCTGGCGTCCGGCCTGGATTCGCGCGCCTACCGGTTGCCGTGGCCGTCGGGCACCGTGGTCTACGAAATCGACCAGCCGAAGGTCATCGAGTTCAAGACCGCGGTACTGGCCGATCTCGGCGCCCAGCCGACCGCGCAACGACGCACCGTCGGCATCGACCTGCGCGAGGACTGGCCGTCCGCGCTGAAAGCCACGGGCTTCGACCCGACCGCCCCGACCGCATGGCTGGCCGAGGGTCTGCTGATCTACTTGCCGCCCCATGCGCAGGACCGACTGTTCGACACCATCACCGCGCTGTCTGCGCCGGGCAGCGCCGTGGCCACCGAATACGTGCCCGGCATCGTGGATTTCGACGCGGCCAAGGCCAGGGAGATGGCGTCCAACCTGCGCGACCGCGGACTGGACCTGGACATGCCGTCCCTGGTCTACGCCGGGCCGCGCAGCCACGTCATGGACTACCTGACCGCAAAGGGCTGGGTGGTCTCCGGTGTGCCCGGCCCCAGGACTCCGGACATGGCTCAAGAATTGGTGTGCGGTCGTCGGTGGGATTTGATGCTGTAGCGCAGGGTCAGGTCGGTGCCGGGGTAGACGGTGTTGGTGTCGTTGAGGGCTTGGCAGAGTTCGTCGATGGCGGCGGTGTGGCGGGGCGCGGGTAGCGGGTCGAGGCGGATGTGCAGGGTGTTGGTGTCGTGGTCGGGGATGATGTCGCCGGAGCCGGCCAGTGCGGTGCGGATCAGGGTGTGCGCTTCGTCGTCACCGCGGGTGTAGCCGGTGTCGGTGAGGATCGCCCGGGCCAGCGATTGTGCGGTGTTGAACGCGGCGATGCGGATGGCATGGTGGATCAGCTTGGTTTCGGTGTCGAGGACCTGCTGGCCGGGGTGGATGTAGGCGAGCGGCAACCGGGCGGGGATCGCCTGGTGGGCGGCCTGTGCCGCCTGGAGCGCGGTGTGGGCGGTGTGGGCGTCGGTGTTGATGGTGTTGATCATCGCGTTGGTGAGCACGGTAGTGGTTCCCGGCGGCGGCGTCGACGCGGTCAACAGTTCACGATCCCGGGTGGTTTCGGCCAAATGCAATGCCCGCCTAGCCTTTTCGACCTGCTGGTAGGCGAGCTTCTTGGCCGGGTTGGGCACCATCCGGCCCGGGTCGTCCTGGCCGGCGCGGTAGCTGTCGTGGGAGTCGAGGTCGAAATGCATGCGGGCGTAGCGGTAGTGGTTCTCCTGACGCCAGCGCGATCCCATCCGGTAGCGGATCTGCGCGGCCGGCAGGTCGCGCCGGGTGGTCAGGATGTGCATCTGGCGGGTTCGGGCGCGATCGTGCAGGCTGATCTGGCGCATCGCGAACACCTCACCGGCGCGGGACCCGTCGGTGATGGGCAACTCGACGGGGGTGTCGGCCAGCGCCCAGGTGTGGGTGCGGCCGAGTTCGTCGATATGGGAGTGCTCGGCGAACTGGTGCTCGTCGAGGTCGGCGATCGGGCCTTTGCGCCAGGTCAAGGTGTCGAACCCGGCCGCGTGCAGGTCGGCGAACAACGCCGGTGACCAGCCGCCGCGGTCGAACCCGACCAGCACCCGGCGCTCATCGCCGACCATGGCGCGCAACTCGGGGATCAACCGGCGCAGCTCGGCGGCCAGCGAGGCGCCCGGTTCGGCCATCACCACCAGCAGCGGATCCCCCGCGGCGTCGGCCACCCAGGTTTCCACCGTCGCCGGGGCGGGGAACTTCAACCGCGGCACATGGGTTTTGGCGATCTTGCGGGTGCCCTGATAGGCGCGGACATGCCCGTCGACATACAGCACCGCCGCCTGCTCGGGCCGGTCCTCGACATGACGGGCGGCCATCGCGGCGATCCAGTCGCCGGCCCGACCCGCTTCGGCGAGCAGCCCGATCTTGCGGCGGATCGTCTTGACCTCCGGGGCCCGGTCCAAACCCAACACCCGCCCCAACGCGGGCGGGTCGATCCGGGCGGCGCCCTCGGCGCGAGCCTCGCCCAACAGGGCGCGGAACACCCCCTCGCACAACATCGCATCCAGCGAATAGAACCCGTTGGGCAACCCGCCGTAGACGGTGTGCGCGCACTCGAGCAGCCCCGTCGCGGCCAGCGCGGGCAGCGCGAGTAACACCCCGGCCAGCGGGGCCCGCCCGCACGGCGTGAACACCGGTGGCGCGTACGGGATCAACCCGAACCGCGCCAACGCGCGCTCCCCGCAGCGGTCGACCGGATCAGCCAACACCGGCACCTCGGTGTTGGCAGCAGCAGCGCCAGTGTCGGTGACCGGCACATCGGACATCATTGCCGGGCAATCCTGCTCGGCTTCCACCTCGATCTCGACCTCGGCTTCCACCTCGATCTCGACCTCGGGTTCGACCGCGATCTGCGGTTCCGACAGCAGGTGAGCATCCGAACCCGTTGAGGCGCCAGGCTCTTCGGTGTCGGTGTCGGTGTCGGTGTCGGTGTCGGTGTCGGTGTCGGTGTCGGTGTCGGTGTCGGTGAGCGCGTTGCGGACGCTACCCGCCGACACCCCGGTCGCCGCGGCGATGGCGCGGTAGGACGCCCCACCGTCGCGTAACCGGCGGATCGCGGCGACGGTGTCGGCGGTCAGTTTCGACTTGCGTTTGGGGCCCTTGCGTTCGCCGAGCAGCCCGGCCATACCGCCGTCGGTGAGCCGGGCCTCCCAGCGCCGCACCGTGGCCGGTGTCACCGCGAACGCCTCGGCGACCTGCAGCTGGGTGGCCGCCTTGATCCGCATCAGCGACACCGCCGCGAACCGGCGCCCCGCGGCGTCACCGGCGTCCCACGCGTAGACCAGATTGCCGTGCACGAACACCCGGCCACCGTCATCGTCCTCGACGATCGCCGCGGCCGTGCCGACCGGGCGCGCATCCTCGGGCACCAGCGGCAGGGGCGGCTGCACGGTCATCACGGTCATCGTCCACCACCCCCCGTAATCGCGCGAAATAGCTATTTCTATTATTAATCATAGAAGCCAAAGTCGTGCGCCGACACACCGAGAAATCCGCAGATCAGAGCACTAAATTACCGACCGGAACACAGGCCCTATGTCAGGAGTCCTGGGCCCAGAGTTGTTCCGGCGCAACGGCCTTCCCGTGCCTGATCGGCAGGGCTACGACCCGCTGGGTGAGATCGTCTACGTCAGCGCCGCGTTGGACTCCTGACCTCACCGGACCCGGTGCCCACACGCGGCCTCAGAAGCGGCTGTCGCCCCACCACAGGACGCTGGTTCCGGTGATCGCACGCTCACCGTGGTCGATCGCTCCCCTGATCGACTGGCCGACGAGCAATGCCACCGCTTCGGGTAGTGACGCCGCAGCGGGCTGCGATGACGCCCTGGGACGCAGGAAGTCCCGCAGCGACGAGCCGGGCAGGCTGACCAGTTCGACCTCGGCATCCGGATCCAGGCCGGCAAGGGCCTTCGCGCGGTCCACGGCCGCGCGAAAGCCGCCGAGCTCGTCGACCAGACCGTGCGCGTGCGCGTCGGCACCGGTCCACACCCGCCCGCGCGCCACCGCGTCGACCGCCTCGACGGACATCGAGCGCGCTTCGGCGACCCGGTGCACGAAATCGGTGTAGAACAGGTCGGCCTCGGCTTCCACCATGGCCTGCTGCTCTTCGGTGAACGGCGCGTTGGCCGACCATGCATCCGCATTGTCGTTGGTGCGCACCGAATCCGAGCCGACCCCGAGGCGCTCCTTGAGTTCGCGCGCGATCAGCTTGCCGGTCACCACCCCGATGGAGCCGGTGATGGTTGCCGGGTTGGCGACGATGGCGTCGGCCCCCATCGACACGTAGTAGCCGCCCGAGGCGGCCACCGCACCCATCGACGCCACCACCGGTTTGCCCTTGTGCCGGAGCCGGGCCACTTCGCGCCAGATCGTCTCCGAGCCCGTCACCGAGCCGCCCGGACTGTCGACGCGCAGCACCACCGCCGCGATGTCGTCGGCCGCGCCGGCCCGGCGCAGCGCGGCGGCGATGGTGTCCCCGCCCGCGCTGGACCGCCCGAACGGCGAAAGCTGGGGCCCACCGCGGCCGCTCACGATCGGGCCGGCGACGGTGACCACCGCGATCGCCGGCTTCTTGCGGCCCGGGAGCGACGGCATCGGCACCGGCGGCCCGCTCTTACGGATCTGGGCGTAGCGGGACAGATACAGCCGCGGCGGGGCGTTGTCGCCGGAGTCGGCATCACCGTTCTCCGGTGAAACACCTTCCACACCAACGAGTTCGGCGATGCGGCTGTAGGCTTCGTCGCGAAAGCCGATGCGATCGACCAGGTGTCCGGTCACCGCGTCGTCGCGCAGCAGCGGTGCGCGGTTGGCCAACTCGTCGACAGCGGACACCTCGATGCCGCGCGACTCGGCGATGGCCTGCCACACCTGGGCGTGCAGGCTTTCGATGAGCCGTGAGTCAGCTTCCCGGTGCGCCTCGGTGTAGTGGTCCTGGGTGAACAGGTTCGCCGCCGATTTGTACTCGCCGCGGGCGACGAACTGCGCTTGGATCCCGGCCTTGTCCAGCGCGTCGCGCAGGAACAGCGCGTTGGTGGCGAAGCCGACCAGCCCGACGGTTCCCGACGGCTGCATCCACACCTCGCCGAACGCCGAGGCCAGGTAGTACGACAGCGTGCCCGGGTAGGTCTCGGCCCACACCAGCGACGGCTTCCGTTCGGTGAATGCCGCGATCGCTTCGCGAAGTTCCTGCACTGGGGCGGCCGGCGCGGCCGAAACCTGCACCCTGGCAATCAATCCCGCGACACGATCGTCCTCGGTGGCGCGGTGGATGGCGGCGACGGCATCGCGAAGCAGCAGTGGCCGCCCGCCCCCGGTGATGAAGGTCAGCGGGTCGAACCCCGCCGTCTCCGGAGGAACGGACTGCACGTCGAACTCGAGGACGACGCCGGCGGGCACCCCGTGGTGGCGGGCAGTGTCGAGGCGGCGCAACGCATCGCGAACGTCGTCGGGACCCGGAATTCCGGGCAGAAAGGCGAACATGCCTTCGAGGCTACCGTGGGCCAACATCGTCCCCTTTCCAGCGACCAGGCATACGAAAACGCCCCCGCCGTCCGGCGAGGGCGTTTCACGGCGTCCGATCTAGAGTTCGGTGACCGAACCGCCTGCGGCGGTGATCGCCTCGCGGGCGCTGCCGCTGAACTTGTGCGCGGTCACGTCAGCCTTAGCGGTCAGCTTGCCGTCGCCGAGGACCTTGACGAGCACGTTCTTGCGAACCAGGCCGCGGGCGACCAGCTCATCGATGCCGATGGTGCCCCCCTCGGGGAAGGCCCGGCTGATGTCGCCGACGTTCACGACGGCGTACTCGGTGCGGAACCGATTCTTGAAGCCCTTGAGCTTCGGCAGCCGCATGTGGATCGGCATTTGGCCACCCTCGAAGCCCACCGGCACGTTCTTGCGGGCACCGGTGCCCTTGGTGCCGCGGCCGGCGGTCTTGCCCTTCGAGCCCTCGCCGCGACCCACGCGGGTCTTGGCGGTCTTGGAGCCGGGGGCCGGCTTCAGGTCGTGCAGTTTGATGACGCTCATTTGACTTCCTCAACCTCGACGAGGTGGTGGACGACCTTGATCAGTCCACGGGTCTGCGGGTTGTCCTCGCGGACCACCGACTGACGGATCTTCTTCAGGCCCAGCGACCGCAGGCTCTCACGCTGGTTCCAGCGCGTGCCGACGGTGCCTCGCACCTGGGTGATCTTCAGCTCTGCCATGGTTATGCGCTTCCCTCACGCGCTGCCGCAGCGGCGAGCGCTTCGCTTTCCCGACGTGCGCGCAGCATGCCGGCCGGCGCGACGTCTTCGATCGGCAGCCCGCGGCGGGCGGCCACCTCTTCGGGACGCTGCAGCAGCTTGAGCGCGGTCACGGTGGCGTGCACCACGTTGATCGCGTTGTCGCTGCCCAGCGACTTGGCCAGGACGTCATGCACGCCAGCGCATTCGAGCACGGCACGGCAGGCGCCGCCGGCGATCACACCGGTACCTGGGCTGGCCGGACGCAGCATGACCACACCGGCGGCGGCCTCGCCCTGAACCGGATGGGTGATGGTGCCGCCGATCAGCGGGACGCGGAAGAAGTTCTTGCGGGCTTCCTCGACACCCTTGGCAATCGCGGCGGGCACCTCCTTGGCCTTGCCATAGCCGACGCCGACCAGGCCGTGGCCGTCACCGACGATGACCAGTGCGGTGAAGCTGAACCGGCGACCACCCTTGACGACCTTGGACACGCGGTTGATCGTGACAACCCGCTCCAGGTAGTTGCTCTTCTCGGCGTTGTCGCGACCGCCACGGCCACCACGGTCGTCACGGCGACCACGGCCACCGCGATCGCCCCGGTCGTCACGCCCTCCGCGCTGCTCGTCGGTGCGGGTGCCAGCGCTGGGGCCGCCGGTGTTGGCGACCACCGGGGCCTCCGAAGTCTGGTCCGCCATCATGCGGTCCTTCCGTTGTCCGTCTTCATCAGAATTTGAGTCCGTTCTCGCGGGCAGCGTCGGCCAGCGCCGCGACGCGCCCGCCGTAGGTGTTGCCACCGCGGTCGAACACGACGGCCTCGATGCCGGCAGCCTTGGCGCGCTCGGCGATCAGCTGGCCGACCCGCACGCTGCGGGCCTTCTTGTCGCCCTCGACGGCGCGGACGTCGGCCTCGATGGACGAAGCCGCCGCCAGCGTGGTGCCGTTGTCGTCGTTGACCAGCTGCACGTGGATGTGCCGCGAGGAGCGGTTGACCACGAGGCGGGGCCGCTCGGCGGTGCCGACGACCTTCTTGCGCAACCGGGTGTGCCGGCGCAGCCGGGAGACCCGGCGGGCGGCCGAGACGCTGGTGCCAACCGGCGTGTGGCCGGTGGCGGTCTGTGCTTGAGCCATGGGTTACTTACCTGTCTTTCCGACCTTGCGGCGGATCTGCTCACCTTCGTAGCGCACGCCCTTGCCCTTGTACGGGTCCGGGCGGCGCAGCCGACGGATGTTCGCCGAGATCTGGCCGACCTTCTGCTTGTCGATACCGGAGATCGAGAACTTGGTGGGGGTCTCCACCGCGAAGGTGATTCCCTCGGGGGCCTCGATGACCACCGGATGGCTGTACCCGAGCGCGAACTCGAGGTTGTTGCCCTTGAGCTGCACGCGGTAGCCGACGCCGAAGATCTCCATCTTGGTGGTGTAACCCTCGGTCACTCCGGTCACCAGGTTGGACACCAGCGTCCGGGACAGACCGTGCAGCGAGCGGCTACGCCGCTCGTCGTCCGGCCGGGTCACCACGATCGCGCCATCGTCGTTGCGCGACACCGTGATCGGCTCGGCGATCTCCAGCGCCAGCGCGCCCTTGGGGCCCTTGACCGACAGGTTCTGCCCGTCGATCGTGATGTCGACACCGGCGGGAACCGGTACCGGCTGCTTTCCAATACGTGACATGTCTAGTTACCTCTCACCACACGTACGCGAGGACTTCGCCGCCCACGCCCTGTCGGGCTGCTTGGCGGTCGGTCAGCAGGCCCGAGGACGTGGAGATGATGGCCACGCCCAGCCCGCCGAGCACCCGCGGCAGATTGGTGGATTTCGCGTAGACCCGCAGACCGGGCTTGGACACCCGGCGCAGACCGGCGAGGCTGCGCTCACGGTTGGGGCCGTACTTGAGCTTGACGACCAACGCCTTACCGACCCGGGCATCCTCGGTGCGGAAGTCGCTGATGTATCCCTCGCTCTTGAGGATCTCGGCGATGTTGGCCTTGATCTTCGAGTGCGGCAGGGTCACCTCGTCGTGATACGCCGAATTGGCGTTGCGCAGACGTGTCAAGAAGTCTGCGATCGGGTCCGTCATAGTCATGACTGGGCCTGTCTACCTTCCTCGCAGCGGTTCCCTGCTGGGCCTGCTGCGCACCTGTTCTGTAAGGGTCTGTGGGTCTTCGGGGTCGAAGAGCCGATTACCAGCTGGACTTCTGCACACCGGGCAGTTCGCCGGCGTGCGCCATCTCGCGCAGGCAGATCCGGCACAGGCCGAACTTGCGGTACACGGCGTGCGGACGGCCGCAGCGATTGCAGCGGGTGTAGGCCCGCACGGCGAACTTCGGCTTCCTGTTGGCCTTGATGACCAGCGCCTTCTTTGCCATTGCTCAGTTCTCCTTGAACGGGAAGCCCAGCGCCCGCAACAGCGCCCGACCCTCGTCGTCGTTGGTCGCCGAAGTGACGACGGTGATGTCCATGCCCCGGGGCCGGTCGATGGAGTCCACGTCGATCTCGTGGAACACCGACTGCTCGGCGAGTCCGAAGGTGTAGTTGCCGTGGCCGTCGAACTGCTTGGGGCTCAGACCGCGAAAGTCGCGGATACGCGGCAGCGCGATCGAGACCAGGCGGTCCAGGAACTCCCACATCCGGTCACCGCGCAGGGTCACCCGCGCGCCGATCGGCATGCCCTCGCGGAGCTTGAACTGCGCGATGGACTTGCGGGCCTTGCGGATCTCCGGCTTCTGGCCGGTGATCAGCGCCAGGTCGTTGACCGCGCCGTTGATCAGCTTGGCGTCGCGGGCGGCGTCACCGACACCCATGTTGACGACGACCTTGACCACGCCGGGGATCTGCATCACGTTGGCGTAGTTGAACTCTTTGTTCAGCGCGTCCTTGATCTCCTCGCGGTACCGCGCCTTCAGCCGGGGCTGAACCTTCGCAGTGTCTTCTACAGTCGTCATCGCCCTCAAATATCCTTGCCGTTGCGCTTCGAAATGCGGACCCGCTTGCCGGTCTCCTCGTCGACGCGGTAACCGATGCGGGTCGGCTTGCCGTCGGAGTCCACGACCATCACGTTGGAGACGTGGATCGGCGCTTCCTGCGTGACGATGCCGCCCGAGGAGGCGCCGCGCTCGTTGGCCGACTGCGCGGTGTGCTTCTTGATGCGGTTGACACCCTCGACCAGGACGCGGTTGCGATCCGGGAAGGCCCGCAGGACCTTGCCCTTGGCGCCCTTGTCCTTACCGGCGGTGACCAGCACGGTGTCGCCTTTGTGAACCTTCATTTACAAAACCTCCGGAGCCAGGGAGACGATCTTCATGAAGCGCTTCTCGCGCAGCTCGCGCCCGACCGGGCCGAAGATGCGGGTGCCGCGCGGGTCGTTGTCGGCCTTGATGATGACCGCGGCGTTCTCGTCGAACTTGATGTAGCTGCCGTCGGCGCGACGACGCTCCTTGACGGTGCGCACGACGACGGCCTTGACCACATCACCGCGCTTCACGTTGCCGCCGGGGATGGCGTCCTTCACGGTCGCCACGATGACGTCGCCGATGCCGGCGTAGCGCCGCGACGAGCCACCCAGCACACGGATGCACAAGATCTCCTTGGCGCCCGTGTTGTCGGCGACCTTGAGCCGCGATTCCTGCTGAATCACTAGATCTCCTCGGATCTGTCAGTCTGTGCACGGCAAAATCCCTCTGGACAAGCCAAAAGGAACTTGACGTGCGCGGTCTTTGTCACCGAAGGGCACGCAGGGCCAACCTGAATTCGAGTGAAGATTCGAGTCCGGCCAGCCGAGGTCTGCCCTAGGCAACCCCTAAATACTAGGCGACGGGCCGAAAAGCTCCAAATCCGTGCTCAGCGGCACTCTGCGGGCCCCGGACGGGACTCAGTCCAGGTCGGCCACGCACCGGAACCCGATGTGCGTGGTGGAGCTGTCCTGCGACTGCGGCGAGCGCGCGGCGGGCCGGTAGCGGTGGCAGTACTCCGGCGCGCACAGGTACGAGCCGCCCTTGAGGGTCTGGCTGACGGCAGGGTCGGGGTCCGCCGGCGGCGGGCAGCAGGAGTTCTGCTGCTGCGGCAGGTGGTAGGCCGAGAACCGCGTGGTGGTCCACTCCCACACGTTGCCGATCATGTCGAACAGGCCGAACCCGTTGGCCGGGAAGGTGCCCACCGGCGAGGTGCCCACCCAGCCCAGCGCGCCCTCGTTGCGATAGGGGAAGTGGCCCTGCCAGATGTTGGCCATCAGGGCGCCATCGACGGTCGGCTCGTCTCCCCAGGAGTAGGTGCTGTCGCTTCCGCCCCGCGCCGCGTACTCGAACTCCGCCTCGGTGGGCAGCCGCCGCCCGGCCCAGGCCGCGTAGGCCGCGGCGTCGGGATAGGCCACCTGCACCACCGGGTGGTCCGCCCGGCCGGTGACGTCGCTGCCGGCCCCGAACGGCTGACGCCAGCAGGCGCCAGGAGCCCAGTCCCACCACTGCCGCCAGTCGCGCAAATCGACCGGGCCCGGCGTGGGCTTGAACACCAGGGCGCCGGGCAGCAGATCCTCCTCGGCGACGCCGGGGTACAGCGCCGGGTCCAGCGGCTTCTCGGCGACGGTGAGGTAGCCGGTGGCGGCGACGAACTCGGCGAACTGGGCGTTGGTCACCGGATGGCGCTCGATCGCGAACGCGTGCACCGTCGCGGCATGCACCGGCGCTTCCTCGGGGTAGAAGTCGACCGATCCCATCCGGAACGATCCGCCGGGCAACTCGACGAGCTCAGTGGCCATCATCTCAGCAGCGCCACGACCCCGACCAGCGCACCCAACCGGTGAAAAACTCTGCTGTTCATCGCCTGAATCGTAGGCAGTGCAGCGCTTCAGGCAGCGACGAACCGCCGAATTGTCGAATTCGCTTTTTACACGGAAAAGCCCACCGCCCCGGCAGGGCGATGGGCTCTTCGAACGCGCGGCTACTTGGCCTTCTCGAGGATGTCCACGAGGCGCCAACGCTTGGTGGCCGACAGCGGACGGGTCTCCATCAGCGAGACCCGGTCGCCGATACCGGCGACGCCGTTCTCGTCGTGGGCCTTGACCTTCTTGGTCGTGCGGATGATCTTGCCGTACTTGGGGTGCTGCACGCGCGACTCGAGCTCGACCACGATGGTCTTCTGCATCTTGTCACTGACCACGTAGCCGATCACGGTCTTGCGCCGACCGCGGGGCTTCTCGGTGGCCGGGGTGCGCGCGGGGCCGGCCGGTTTTGAAGCGTTCTCTGCCATCACGATTCCTCACCATCGGGTCCGGAAGCCAGACCCAGTTCACGTTCGCGCAGCACCGTGTAGATGCGTGCGATCTCCTGCCGGACCGTGCGAAGCCGGCGATTGTTGGCCAGCTGCCCGGTGGCCATCTGGAAGCGCAGATTGAACAGCTCTTCCTTCGACTCCCGCAGCTTCTCGGTCAACTCGTCGTCGGTCAGTTCGCGCAGTTCGCCGGCGCTGACGCCCACTGCCATCAGAACTGCTCCTCTCGGGTCACGATGCGTGCCTTGATCGGCAACTTGTGGATCGCGCGGGTCAGGGCTTCCCTGGCGATCTTCTCGTCGGGGTAGCTCAGCTCGAACAGCACGCGGCCGGGCTTGACGTTGGACACCCACCACTCCGGTGAGCCCTTGCCCGAACCCATGCGGGTTTCCGCGGGCTTCTTGGTCAGCGGACGGTCCGGGAAGATGTTGATCCACACCTTGCCGCCCCGCTTGATGTGCCGGTTGATGGCGATACGAGCGGACTCGATCTGCCGGTTGGTGACATAGGCGTGCTCCAGCGCCTGGATGCCGTAGTCACCAAACGTCACCGAGGTGCCGCCGCTGGCAATACCACGCTGCTTGGGGTGGTGTTGCTTGCGGTGCTTGACTTTACGGGGAATCAACATGATTCAGCTCTCCGTACTCTCGGCGGCCGGCTGGACAGCCGGCGCCTCTGCCGTCACCGGGACGGCGGATTCAGCGGTCTCCGCGGTGCCTTCGCTGGCCGCGCGGCCGGCTTCGGTGCTCGTCGCGGTGGTACCCGACGCACCGCTACGACGCGGACGGGCAGCACCCGACGGACGTTCACGGCGCGGACGGTCGGCGGCCGGTGCGGCGGCGGTCAGCTCACGCTTGCCACCGACGATGTCGCCCTTGTAGATCCACACCTTCACGCCGATGCGGCCGAACGTGGTCTTGGCCTCGTACAGCCCGTAGTCGATGTCGGCGCGCAGGGTGTGCAGCGGCACGCGGCCTTCGCGATAGAACTCCGAGCGGCTCATCTCGGCGCCGCCGAGGCGGCCCGAGCACTGCACCCGGATGCCCTTGACGTTGGGCTGCCGCATGGCCGACTGGATCGCCTTGCGCATCGCGCGACGGAACGCCACGCGGTTGCTCAGCTGCTCGGCCACCCCCTGGGCGACCAGCTGCGCCCGCGACTCGGGGTTTTTGACCTCGAGGATGTTCAGCTGCACCTGCTTGCCGGTCAGCTTCTCCAGGTCGGCGCGGATGCGGTCGGCCTCGGTGCCGCGGCGGCCGATGACGATGCCGGGCCGCGCGGTGTGGATATCAACGCGAACCCGGTCACGGGTGCGCTCGATCTCCACGTCGGCGATGCCGGCGCGCTCCAGACCGGTGGCCAGCAAGCGCCGGATCGCCACGTCTTCCTTGACGTACTCGGCGTACTGCTTGTCGGCGTACCACCGGGACTTCCAGTCGGTGGTGATACCGAGCCGGAAGCCGTGGGGATTGATTTTCTGGCCCACTACTCCGAGCCCTCCTTCGTCTCGTCGGCCTTGGCAGCCGGGGCCTTGGTTGCGGCCTTCTTGGCCGGAGCCGTCGCGCTACCCGATGTCGCCGCCCGGGCGGCTCCAGCAGCCTTGCTGCCCGCGGCGCGGCGCGACCGTGCCGAGTCGGCCGAGCGCTCCTTGCGCTCGGGACGACTCTCGACGATCACGGTGATGTGGCTGGTGCGCTTGCGGATCCGGTACGCACGGCCCTGCGCGCGGGCGCGAATACGCTTGGCGGTCGGGCCCTCGTCGGCGTAGACGGTGGCGACCACCAGGGTCGCCGGGTCCAGCCCGTCGTTGTTCTGCGCGTTGGCCGCAGCGCTGGCGATCACCTTGGCGACCGGCTCGCTGGCCGCCTGGGGAGCCCAGCGCAGGATGTCGAGGGCCTCTTCGACCGACTTGCCGCGCACCAGGTCGATGACCCGGCGCGCCTTGCTGGCCGAGACGTGCACGAAGCGCGCCTTGGCGGTCGCCGACGGATACTCAGTCGTCGTAGTCATTACCGCCTCTTGCTCTTCCGGTCGTCCTTGATGTGACCCTTGAACGTCCGCGTCGGGGCGAACTCGCCCAGCTTGTGGCCGACCATGGCTTCGGTGACGAACACCGGCACGTGCTTGCGACCGTCGTGGACGGCGAAGGTATGACCGATGAAGTCAGGAATGATGGTCGAACGACGCGACCAGGTCTTGATGACCTGCTTGGTGTTCTTCTCGTTCTGAACGTCGACCTTCTTGAGCAGATGGTCGTCGACGAACGGACCCTTCTTCAGGCTGCGTGGCATTGTCTACTCCCCTGCCTAGCGCTTCTTGCCGGTGCGCCGGCGGCGGACGATGAGCTTGTCGCTCGGCTTGTTGGGCTTGCGGGTGCGGCCCTCGGGCTTGCCCCACGGGCTGACCGGGTGGCGACCACCGGAGGTCTTGCCTTCACCACCACCATGCGGGTGGTCGACCGGGTTCATCACAACACCACGAACGGTGGGACGCTTGCCCTTCCACCGCATGCGGCCGGCCTTGCCCCAGTTGATGTTGGCCTGCTCGGCGTTGCCGACCTCGCCCACGGTGGCGCGGCAGCGCACGTCGACGCGGCGGATCTCACCCGACGGCATACGCAGGGAGGCGTGGGCGCCTTCCTTGCCCAGCAGCTGGATGCTCGAGCCGGCCGAGCGGGCCAGCTTGGCACCGCCGCCGGGACGCAGCTCGACGGCGTGGATGACCGTACCGGCCGGGATGTTGCGCAGCGGCAGGTTGTTACCGGGCTTGATGTCGGCGTTGGCGCCCGACTCCACGATGTCGCCCTGCGAAAGACCCTGCGGCGCAACGATGTAACGCTTCTCGCCGTCCAGGTAGTGCAGCAGCGCGATGTTCGCGGTGCGGTTCGGGTCGTACTCGATGTGGGCGACCTTGGCGTTGACGCCGTCCTTGTCGTTACGCCGGAAGTCGATCACCCGGTAGGCGCGCTTGTGCCCACCGCCCTTGTGCCGGGTGGTGATCCGGCCGTGCGCGTTGCGGCCACCGGTGCCGTGCAGCGGACGGATCAGCGACTTCTCCGGAGTCGAGCGAGTGATCTCGGCGAAATCGGAGACGCTGGCACCGCGGCGACCGGGGGTCGTCGGCTTGTACTTGCGAATTCCCATGTTCTCGTTCCTGAGTTTCTTTCGTGCCGGCTAGGCCGGTGCTCCGAAGAGGTCGATCGGCTTGCTGCCGGGGGCCAGGGTCACGATCGCGCGCTTGGTGCTCTTACGCTTGCCGAGCCCGGTGCGGGTGCGCTTGCGCTTGCCCTGCCGGTTGGCGGTGTTCACCGAGTCGACCTTGACCTTGAAGATCTTCTCGATGGCGATCTTGATCTGCGTCTTGTTCGAATTCGGGTGCACCACGAACGTGTACACGTTGTCCTCGATCAACCCGTAGGACTTCTCGGAGATGACCGGGGCCAAGATGATGTCGCGGGGATCAGTCACTGTCGCCATCAGGCCGAAACCTCCTCGGCGGTCTGGGTGTTCGAGCCGATGTAGGCATCCAGCGCTTCCACGCTGAACACCACGTCGTCGGCGTTGAGCACGTCGTAGGTGTTGAGCTGGTCGGGCGAGATCACATGCACACCAGGCAGGTTGCGCACGCTCTTCGCGCCGACCTCGTCGCTGCGGCCGATCACGATCAGCACCTTGCGGCGGTCGGTCAGTGAGCCCAGGAACGCCTTGGCGCTCTTGGTCGATGGGGTCTGCCCGCCGACCAACTCGGTCACCGCGTGGATCCGCTGGTTGCGGGCCCGGTCGGACAATGCCCCGCGCAGCGCGGCGGCGATCATCTTCTTCGGGGTGCGCTGGCTGTAGTCACGCGGCTGCGGGCCGTGGACGACGCCACCGCCGCTGAACTGCGGGGCGCGGGTCGAACCCTGACGGGCGCGACCGGTGCCCTTCTGCCGGTACGGCTTCTTGCCGCCGCCGGAGACCATCGCGCGGGTCTTGGTGGCGTGTGTGCCCTGACGCTTGGCGGCCAGCTGCGCGGTGACCACCTGGTGCATCAGCGCGATGTTGGGTTCCACATCGAACAGGGCGGCGGGCAGCTCGACGCTGCCGTCCTTCTTGCCGTCCGGGGTATGGACGTCGATCTTCAAAGTCATTACTTCTCACCTCGTTTGACCGCGGTGCGAACCATCACCAGGCCGCCGGTGCGGCCGGGGACCGCACCCTTGATCAACAGCACGCCGTTTTCGGCATCGACCTTGTGCACCAACAGGTTCTGCGTGGTGATGCGGTCGTTGCCCATCCGGCCCGACATGCGAGTGCCCTTGAAGACGCGGCCCGGGGTGGAACAGCCACCGATCGAACCGGGCCGGCGGTGCACCGCCTGGGCGCCGTGGCTGGCGCCCTGGCCGCGGAAGCCGTGACGCTTCATGGTGCCCGCGAAACCCTTGCCCTTGCTGGTGCCCGTGACGTCGACGTAGGTGCCGTCGGCGAAGATGTCCGCCGTCAGCTCCTGGCCGACCTCGTACTCGGCGGCCGCCGCCTCGTCGTCGAGACGCAGCTCGGCCAGGTGCCGGCGGGGGTTGACCCCGGCGGCGTTGTACTGACCGGTCACCGGCTTGTTCACCTTGCGCGGGCTGATCTCGCCGTAGGCCAACTGCACCGCGCTGTAGCCGTCACGCTCGGGCGTGCGGATGCGGGTCACGACGTTCGGGCCGGCCTTGACGACCGTGACCGGAACGACGCGGTTGTTCTCGTCGAACACCTGGGTCATGCCCAGTTTGGTGCCCAAGATTCCTTTGCGTGCCATTTTGTTCGCCGACTCCTACTGGATGTTCACGTCGACGCTGGCCGGCAGGTCGATGCGCATCAGCGCGTCGACCGTCTTCGGCGTCGGGTCGAGGATGTCGATGAGCCGCTTGTGGGTACGCATCTCGAAGTGCTCCCGCGAGTCCTTGTACTTGTGCGGGGAGCGGATGACGCAGTACACGTTCTTTTCCGTCGGCAGCGGCACAGGTCCGACCACGCTGGCGCCGGTACGGGTGACCGTCTCCACGATCTTGCGCGCAGAGGCATCGATGGCCTCATGGTCGTAGGCCTTGAGCCTGATGCGGATCTTTTGTCCCGCCACGCTTCTCCTACCTTCACTCCTGCTTGGTCCCCCCGCAGGGGGACACGGTGGTCAAGCGCTGCCGCCCGAAGGCGTCACGCTGGCTGTCGCCGCCGCTCTTTACCTGTCCTGGTGCACCGGCCCCCGCGGTCGGGCGTGTCGCCCTCACGCAGCCTCGCAGGCGCGGTGAAAACCGTCGTGCTCCGAGGTTGGGACCGGACGCGCCCGTTTGGGCGCCGGTCGTATGCCCTGGGCGGCGCGCTCCCTATGGGTGCGAACCCGGCTCAAGGCAACCCGAACAGTATGCCCTACATCGCGGCACCAGCCAAATCAGTCCGGAGCTCGATCCAAATCCGTGCACTGCCTGCTCAGCACCCGGTTGTTCTCGGCCGCCGCGGTTGCAACGGCTAGCGGGTGGCCCAGAAGGGGCACTGGTGGCGGGCGGCGAAGTCGGTGGTGATGGTCAGCTTGCCGGTCTGCAATGACAGGCGCGGGCCGGTTGACGCGTCGGCCCCCAGCTGTGGCCACTGCGGCTCGGCGGTGACGTCGGGCGCGCCGCTCTTCACGAATTGGCTCCAGTACTCGACCATCTGGTCGGACAGCTGGCGCTGGGCCGGATCGAGCGGCGGCGCCCCGCCGATGTCGAACAGGTAGCGCAGTTCGAGACCGTGGCCGGCGCCGACCGGGAACGGCACCTCGCGGAACGGATCGGGTGCCGGTGCGGTCCGGTCGTTGAACTCATAGGCGTACACCGGCGCGCCGTGGGCCAGGCCGGCGGCGATTCGATCTGCCGGACAGGCGAATTCGCCGTCGGTCACCGCCGCCGAGTAGGCCAGGCCGGTGCTGCCTCCGTAGCGCTGCAGCGGGTAGTTCGCTTCGACGGCAGCCGCGTCGGCGCCGAAGGTGTCGGCGAGCAGCTTCGGGTAGGGCGGCAGGCCGCGGTTCTGCAGGAACTTGATGGCGGTGAACAAGGTGAACTCGTCGGCGTTGGTGCCGATCAGCACGGGCACGCGAGGGACCCGGTCGAGCCCGATCGCGGCCATCGGATCCTCGGGCAGCCGGTCGGTGCCGCTGACCGGGCCGGTGAGCATGTCGGCGTCGAACCCGACGTACAACGGCGGACGCAGCAGCCGGTCGGCCGGTAGCGCCCGCAGGCATTGCGCGGCCGTGGCGGGGTCGCCGCAGCCGACGCTCGCGGCGTAGTCGAGGCTGACGCGCTGCGCGGTCGGGCGGTCAGCCTGTGTCTGGCACGGGCCGCTCTGCAGGATGGCGGCGCGGAACAGTCCCGAAGAGCCGGGCGCGACGAGGTGGTCGCACACCGACATCGCACCGGCGGACTCTCCGGCGACGGTCACCTTGTCCGGGTCGCCGCCGAACTCGGCGATGTTGTCGCGCACCCACCGCAGGGCCGCCTGCTGATCGGCCAGTCCGTAGTTGCCGGCATCGCCGTCGGGGCTCAGTGCCGGGTGCGCCAGGAACCCCAGCGTTCCGAGGCGGTAGTTCACCGTGACGACGACGATGTCGCCCTGGGTGGCCAGCCACCGCGCGTCGTAAATGTCGGCGCTGCCGTTGAGGAACCCGCCGCCGTGGATCCAGACCATCACCGCGCGGGGTTTGTCCTTGGTGGCGCCGTCAGGAGTCCAGACGTTGAGGCTCAGGCAGTCCTCTCCGGTGGGGCGGCCGTAGTCGGGATCGACCTTGGTGTCCTGCGGGCAGCGCAGGGCGGGTCTGGTGGCATCACGCACGCCCTGCCACGGCACCGGTGAAGCGGGCGGCTGCCAGCGCAGCGGGCCCACCGGCGCAGCCGCGTACGGAATGCCGTCGAAGACCCGGTATCCCGGGGCGAGGACACCGCGGACCGCACCCGATGCCGTCTGCACCACCGCGGACCGCTCCGCTGGGGCGGGGGGCGGCACCGGGGACTGGCCGTCACCGCTGGCGCAGCCGGCGATCAGCAGGCTTGCCAGCAACGCCGTCGCCACCCGGACGAAACGGCGAGTCGGTCGGTGCGGCACAGAAATCGAGCCTACGCGGCGGGGCGGCGCCCTCAGACCACGAACTCCGCGGCACGATGCCCGATCATCGCGATGGTCGCGTGCGGACCGCGGCTGGTGATGCGCGGCAGGATCGAGCCGTCCACCACCCACAGCCGCTCGACGCCACGAACCCGGCACCGCGGATCGACCACCGCGTGCTCGTCGCGGTCGGCACCCATCGGGGCGGTAGCGCACAGGTGCTGGGATGTCGACCACGACGGCTCACCCAGTTGTGTTGTCGCCCCGACGATCTCAGCCGCCAAATCGCAACCCCGCCGCAGGGCGGCCACATCCTCGGGCTCGCTGTCGTAGCGGTGTTCGATCCGCGGCGGCACTGTCGGGTCGGCGGACACCACCGATACCCGGCCGTGCCCCCGAGGCTGCATGAGCGCGACGCCGAGGTGCGCCCAATCCGGCCGGCCGGCCGTTCCGTCTCTCACCATGGAGATGAATCCCCCTGTGTAAGGCCGGATCTCGATGGTGCCGTCCACCAACAGCGCCTCCAACACCGGCCGCCCGGAGGCAACCGTCCAGGTGGTCGGAATCACCCACTCGGGGTGGTCCCAGGTGCGTTGCCCCACCGGCAGATCGACGACAGGCTCGATTCCCGACGCGCGCAGCTCCGGCGCCGGCCCGATGCCGGAGAGCATCAGCAGGTGTGCCGATTCGACGGCCCCGGCGCTGAGCACGATCCGATCGGCCGTCAACTCGCCCGATCCGGTGGGTCCGCTGACCTCGACGCCGACGGCCCGGGTGCCGCTCATCCGAACCCGGGCGACCCTCGTCGCGGTGAGCACCGTGAGGTTCGGGCGGTTCATGGCGGGCTCCAGGAAGGCCGCCCCGGGTCCGCTGCGTATCCCGTC
The DNA here is from genome assembly GCF_022760805.1 of Candidatus Mycolicibacterium alkanivorans. NCBI lineage: Bacteria > Bacillati > Actinomycetota > Actinomycetes > Mycobacteriales > Mycobacteriaceae > Mycobacterium > Candidatus Mycolicibacterium alkanivorans. The sequence continues at coordinate 4,003,077 of NZ_JAIVFL010000001.1, forward strand.
GACGATGTTCAGCGGCACCGCACCCACACCTGGTGGCGCGTTGTCCCCGACCGGCTCAGCGTTGAGGTCGGGCAGCCAGCGGAATCCGGCCGCGCGGGCGGCGTCGACGAATGCGGCTGTGCTGCCCGCGAACTCGCTGGTGCGTCTAATCCGGATGGGACCGCCATCGTGCTGGTGCGGAAAGTCCAGATCGGTCTCGATCGCGCGGTAGTGCCCGGTGACCTCCGACCACGACCAGCCCGGCAGACCGGGCCCGTCGAAGTCGGCGGGCAGCGCGCGGCAGAAGTATCCCCCGTTTACCGCACCGGAGCCGCCCACGGTGGTGCCGCGAACGATGTCGGTCGACTGGACGGCATCGCCGGTCAGCAAGGTGCGGTAGCGGCGCACCAGCGGGCTGGCGATCCCGATCGGCAGTTGCAGGCCATCGGCGGTCAGGGTCCGCACTCCGGGATCGGCCGGGCCCGGACCCGCCTCCACCACCGTCACGCGGCAGGCAGGGTCGGCCGAGAGCCGTTCGGCCAGCACGGATCCGGCGCTGCCCGCGCCGACGATCAGAACGTCACTGTGGGAGATGAGGCCCGCTCCCCGACTCGACCACCACCGCGCGCATGCCACGCAGTGACATCACCAGCCGGTAGGTCATCTCAGCATCCCGTCGCGGTCCGGGCTCCACCGATCGATGCGCCGGTGACACGCGTCGACCATCCGGCCGAAGATTCGCGCGCCGTCGGCCGCGGTCGCCGTCGTCGGGTCACCCAGCACACCCACCGCACTCACTGCGGCCACTCCCCCGTGCCGCATCTGGAGCAACAGGTTAGCCAGTGGCTCGCGGTTCCCGCTGCACCAGGCCTCGGTGCGGACGTCATCCGGTGAAAGATGTAGCAATACCGAGGTTTCGGTGTGGCCGGCGTGGGCATCGGCGTCCTCGGCCACACAGGGGCACCAGGCGGCGTCACGTCCTTCCACACGCAACAGGCTCACCGCAGCACGCAGAGCCTCGAGGTTGCCGCCGTGGCCGTTGACGAAGACGAGACGGCGGGCCCAGTGACACGCCGAGCGACCGTACTCGACCAGCAGGGTCCTCAGCGCCTCGGTCCCGATCGAGACCGTTCCTGGGAAGCCCTCGTGCTCACCGGAGGCGCCGTAGGCGATGGGGGGTGCCACCAGATACTCGCCCCCGCGTTGCAGTTCACCGGCCGCTGCCGCGGCGACCGCCCCGGCGATGCGGGTGTCGGTGTCCAGCGGCAGGTGCGGCCCGTGCTGCTCGGTGGAACCCAGCGGAACCAGGATCGTCGGCAAGGTGTCGCGGAGCTGTCCCGATGTCGAGTCGCCCAACCCGCGCCAAGCCACCCGCCGATGGTAGGCCGAATTCATCTGGTGTGCGCCGATCGTTCGGCGAGAGGCAGTCAGGCCCCGGCGGGCGGCACGCCCAGCGCCCGCACGAAGTTCGGCGGCATGATGACGTCCTCTGGAGTCAAGTCGTGGACCGAGGCCTTGCCCAGTCCGCGCAGCGCCGAGTCCAGCCCGCCGTAGAGGATGTCGAGCACGTTCTCCACACCGGCCTGGCCCGCCGCTCCCAGGCCCCACAGGTAGGCCCGCCCGATCATCACCGCACGCGCCCCGAGGGCCAGCGCCTTGGCCACGTCGCTGCCGCGCCGGATACCGCCGTCGAGCAGCACCTCGACCTGGTCGCCGACCGCCTCGGCCACCGCGGGCAATGCGCGAATCGAGGCCGGGGTGCTGTCCAGGTTGTTGCCGCCGTGATTGGACACCGAGATCGCTGAAACACCGGCATCCACAGCACGTTTGGCGTCGTCGATGCGCATCACGCCCTTGAGCATGAACGGTCCGCCCCACAGCTCCCGCAGCCAGGCGATGTCCTCCCAGGTGGGGGGCGGCGTGCCCATCCACTCGCCGTAGACGTTGAAGAACGCCGGGCCGGGCTCGCCCTTGGCGCCCTGGTTGGGCGCTCGGAGCGCCGGCGGGCGCAGGGTCTTGGCCCACTCCAGGAGCCAGCTGGGCCGCGTCAAGCCCTCCGGCATCATCTCCACGATGGTGCGCAGGTCCATCTTCTCGGGGATCTTCGGACTGCCCCAGTCGCGGCCGTGCGAGAAGCTCCAGTCGGTGGTGACGATCAACCCGACCGCGCCGGCCGCCCGGGCCCGTTCGGCCCGCGCCGCGATGGCGTCGCGGCCACCCAGCCAGTAGATCTGGAAGAAGGTCTTCGGGTTGGCGGCGATCACTTCCTCGATCGGCTTGCTGGCGAACGAGGACAGCCCCATCGCGGTGCCGCGGGCGGCGGCGGCGCGGGCCACGGCCACCTCGCCGTCCGGGTGGATGGCCTGCACGCCGGTCGGCGAGATCAGCACGGGCATCGCAACCTCTTGGCCCATCACGGTTGTCGCGAGGTCACGTTTCTCGCAGGCACCGACGACGTGCGGGGCGAAGCCCAACTCGCCGAACGCCTCGACGTTGTCGGAGACGGTCAGCCCCTTCTCGCTGCCCGCCAGCAGCGCAGAATATGCGGACTTGGGCAGGCGCTTCTTGGCGCGCTGCTGTGCGATTGAGACTGTTTCGAACCAGGTGTCACGTGCCATGACTAAATCGGACTTTCGTTGCAGGGCTTGGCCGGAGGCCGCGCCGAAAGGGTGAGCATGATGGGCTTGCCGCGCGAGTGGTCGGCACTCGGACGCGGCTTGTCGCGATCGGTGGCCAGCGCCGGTGCTCCGTAGCCTTCTACGCACTCCGGGTCAGGGCCGTCGAGTGGAAGGCCGGTGAAGAACTTCGCCGCCATGCAGCCGCCGCGGCAGCTGTCGTAGTGCCCGCAGCTGCCGCACGCTCCGGCCGACTGCGGCTCGCGCAACTCACGGAACAGCGGGGCGTTCTTCCAGACGTTGTCAAAACCATTGTCCGATGCGATGTTTCCGGCCAGGAACCGGTCGTGGATGGCGAACGGGCAGGCATAGACGTCACCGACCGGGTCGATCAGGCACACCACCCGTCCGGCACCGCACAGGTTCAGACCGGCCAGCGCACCGGGCGCGCCGAGGCCGGCGAGGTGGAAGAACGAGTCGCCGGTGAGCACCCGCTCGCCGTTGGCCACCAGCCAGTTGTACAGCTGCACCTGCTGCTCGGCGGTGGGATGAAGTTCGTCCCAGACGTCGGCGCCGCGGCCGGAGGGACGCAGCCGGGTGATGCGCAGCGTGGCGCCGTAGCGGTCGGCCAGTGCCTTGAAGTCGTCGAGCTGGTCGACGTTGTGGCGGGTGACCACCACGGAGATCTTGGCGTCGGAGAAGCCGGCGGCCGCGAGGTTCTCCAACGCCCGCACCGCCATGGCGAACGAGCCCTCGCCGCGGACGGCGTCGTTGACCTCCGCCGTGGCGCCGTCGAGGGAGATCTGCACGTCGATGTAGTCACTCGCGGCCAGCCGGGCCGCCACCTCGGGGGTGATGCGGACGCCGTTGGTGGAGAACTTGACCCCGACGTGGTGTTCGGTGGCGTAGTCCACCAGCTCCCAGAAGTCCGGTCGCACAGTTGGTTCCCCGCCGCCGATGTTCACGTAGAACACCTGCATGCGCTCGAGTTCGTCGATGATGGCCTTGCACTGGTCGGTCGACAGCTCGCGCGGGTCACGCTTGCCCGACGAGGACAGGCAGTGCACGCAGGCCAGGTTGCAGGCGTAGGTCAGCTCCCAGGTCAGGCAGATCGGGGCGTCCAGGCCACGTTCGAACTGCTCGATCAACCGGGGTACCGGTGCCACCGAAGTCATTGGGAATCCTTGTCAATCAACATGTTCGAGGCCACCAGCACGCCTAACGCTTGCAGATAGGGCGGCTCGGCGTGGGCCTCGACACCGGCGGCCCGCAGCGCCGAACGCACGTCCGGGTGATCGGACAGCGACTCGACGACGGCCAGGACGGTCCGGTTCTTCAGGAACGACAGCTTGCGGGTGCCGAAGTGGTAGAGCAGCGCGCCGAACGGCTCCGGGCGCACCGCTACCTGTGGGTGCAGACGCCAGCTGCGGGCCGGGTCGAACTGCGACCCGGCCACAGCCGGATCGCCCACAGCGTGGGCGGGCACGGTCAGTAGACCCCGCACATCCCGTCGATCGAGACCTCTTCGACGAGCGTCTCGGTCACCAGCTCGGTCTCCACCTCGGTGTTCTGGCTCGACTCCATGAAAAGCACCCCTTTTCTCTTGCCTGGGTTATCGACAATTGCGAACGAGATCGCAAGAATATGGCATCGGGTGCCGAAAAGAAAGGGGCGGGTCGATGGCGGGTGAGTCGAGGGCCCGGGCCGGTCGTCGGCGCTCCACCACCCAGGACCACATCACCGAAGTCGCACTCGACCTCTTCGCCACCCGTGGCTTCGGCGAAGTCAGCGTCGACGACGTCGCGCAGGCATCCGGCATCGCGCGGCGCACGCTGTTCCGCTACTACCCGTCGAAGAACGCCATCACCTGGGGCGACTTCGACTCGCACCTGCAGAACTTCCGCGACCTGCTCGATCAGGTGGATCCCAGCGTTCCCATCAGCGCGGCACTGCGCTCAGCACTGCTGGCGTTCAACACCTTTGACCCCTCCGAGGCCGAGCGGCACCGCCAGCGGATGCGGGTGATCCTGCAGACCGCCGAGCTGCAGGCGCACTCGATGACCATGTACGCGGGCTGGCGCGGCGTGGTCGCCGGCTTCGTGGCCGGACGCATCCGCGCCAAGCCGGCCGACCTGGTACCCCGGTCGGTGGCCTGGCTCATGCTCGGTGTGGCGCTGTCGGCCTACGAGTACTGGCTCGGTGACGAGTCGGTGGCGCTGCCGGAGGCCCTCGGTGAAGCTTTCGACGCCGTCGCCCACGGCCTCGACCGCTTGGACGCTCGCTGACCCGACGCACCCCGCAGCGACGCCGTTGAGTGTGCGTCAGCGGCGGGATCCGGCCCGAATCGTCGCCCTGGATGCACACTCGACGACCTTGACGCCCCTCGCTCGGCGGCTCTGTCGACGCAGGGATCAGGAGGGCGAGCGGTCGATCAGGTTGGACAGCACGACGATGCTCTCGCTTCGTTCGATGTCGGCGACCGATCGGATGCGCTCCAGGGCGGCCTCCAGGTGGCGCATGTCGCGCGCCAGCACGTGCAGGATCGCATCGGCGGTTCCGGTGACGGTGGCGGCACTGATCACCTCCGGGATGTCGATCCAGGCCGCCCGCAACTGATCCGGCGCAATGGTGCCGTGGCAGTAAACCTGGACGTAGGCCTCGGTGTTCCAGCCCAGGGCGCTGCGGTCGATGACGGTGGTGAAGCCGCGGATGACGCCGTTGTCGAGCATCCGGTCCACCCGGCGCTTGACCGCCGGGGCCGACAGGTTCACCCGGGCGCCGATCTCGGCGAACGTGGCGCGGGCATGCTCGGCCAGCTCGGCCAGAATGCGCTCGTCGGTGTCGTCCAGACGGTCCACCAGAAGCCTTTCCAGCCGTTCACGCAACAGATCATCGCCATACTAGCTGTGACGCAACAAAGTGAGCGTCAATAAGCAACGAGTGTCGGTTGATTGCGCCTCGGCCGCCCCATATCGTTGATTTCATGACGATATCCCCCGATGTCGCTGCCGTCTCGACGTCGCGCAGCCAGCGTGCGCGCCACTACGTGATGACCCGTCCGACGTTCTTCACCGTGGCGTACGCCATCAATCCGTGGATGGACACCACCACCCCGGTGGACGTCGAGCGCGCGGTCGCCCAGTGGGAGACCCTGCGCGCTACCTACAGCACCCTCGGACACACCGTCGATCTGGTCGACCCGGTTCCCGGCCTGCCGGACATGGTCTATGCCGCCAACGCCGGCCTCATCATCAACGGGACCGCCATCGTCGCGCGATTCAAGCATGCCGAACGCGACGGGGAGTCCGTCGCCTACGCCACCTGGATGGACCGCCGCGGCCATGCGCCCGTCAGCACCTTCCATGTCAACGAAGGGCAGGGCGATCTTCTGGTCGTCGGTTCGATGATTTTGGCGGGCACCGGATTTCGCACCGACCCGCGGGCGCACGCCGAAGTGGCTGCACTCACCGGGATGCCGGTGATCTCGCTGGAACTCGTCGACCCCCGCTTCTACCACCTCGACACCGCGCTCGCCGTCCTCGACGACACCACCATCGCCTACTACCCGCCGGCATTCACCGATCGCGCCCGGGCCCAGCTGCAGCAGCTGTTCCCCGACGCGATCGAGGTGTCGAGCACCGACGCCTACGTGCTGGGGCTCAACGCGGTGTCCGACGGCAAGCACGTGGTGCACCCGGCGCAGGCCACCGGCTTCGCCGAACAGCTCTACCACGCCGGTTTCCATCCGATCGGTGTCGATCTGTCCGAGCTGCTCAAGGGTGGCGGCTCGGTGAAATGCTGCACACTGGAGGTGTTTTCATGACCATGGCCGACACAGCGCGAAGCGCGCTACCACCCGCGACGGCGGCCGCGATCGCCCTCGACGACACCTATGCGGCGCGCAACTACTCACCGCTGCCGATCGTCGCCACCAGCGCGCGCGGCGCGTGGATCACCGATATCGAGGGTCGCCGCTACCTGGACTGCCTGGCCGCCTATTCGGCGGTCAACTTCGGCCACCACAACGACGAGATCATCGCCACCGCTCACCGTCAGCTCGACGCGGTGACCCTGATCAGCCGGGCGTTCCACTCCGATCGGCTCGGGCCGTTCTGCGCCGCGCTGGCCCGGTTGTGCGGCAAGGACATGGTGCTGCCGATGAACAGCGGCGCCGAGGCGGTCGAAAGCGGTCTGAAGGTGGCCCGCAAGTGGGGCGCCGACGTCAAGGGCGTTCCGGAGGGCATGGCCAACATCATCGTGGCGGACAACAACTTCCACGGCCGCACGATCAGCATCGTGAGCTTCTCCTCCGACAAGACCGCGCGCGGCGGATTCGGCCCCTTCACACCAGGATTCAGTTCGGTGCCCTTCGGGGACGCCGACGCTGTCGCCGCCGCCATCGACGACCACACGGTCGCGGTACTCGTCGAGCCCATCCAGGGCGAGGCCGGCATCATCGTGCCACCCGACGACTACCTGCCTCGGCTGCGCCAGCTGTGCACCCAGAACAACGTGCTGCTGATCGCCGACGAGATCCAATCCGGGCTGGCCCGCACCGGGCATACCTTCGCCTGCGACCACTGGGGCGTGGTGCCCGACATCTACCTGCTCGGCAAGGCCCTGGGCGGCGGCGTGGTGCCGCTATCGGCGGTGGTGGCCGACCGTGATGTGCTCGGTGTGCTCAACCCCGGCGAGCACGGCTCGACGTTCGGCGGCAACCCGCTGGCCACCGCCATCGGCACCACGGTGGTCGAGATCCTCGAGCGTGGCGAATTCCAGTCCCGCTCAGCAGAACTCGGCGTTCACCTGCATGCGCGGCTGCGCGCCCTGATCGGCCACGGCGTCATCGCCGTGCGCGGCATGGGACTGTGGGCCGGGGTGGACATCGACGCCCGGCTGGGCAGCGGTAAGCAAATAAGCCTGGCGCTGGCCGCACGCGGTGTCCTGGTCAAGGACACCCACGGTTCGACACTGCGATTCGCCCCGCCGCTGGTCATCACCGCCGAAGAGATCGACTGGGCTGTTGATCAGTTCGCGGGGGTCCTGGCCGAGGCCGGCTCATAGTCGGTCGGATCGCAGTAAACGAGAGCGGCGCCCACCCGAAGGTGAACGCCGCTCTCGTGTCTAACCGTCCGACTAGATCACTTGACGATCTTGGTAACCCGGCCGGCGCCGACGGTGCGGCCGCCCTCGCGGATCGCGAAGCGCAGACCCTCGTCCATGGCGACGGGCTGGATCAGCTTCACCGAGATGTCGGTGTTGTCGCCGGGCATGACCATCTCCGTACCCTCCGGAAGCGTGACAACGCCGGTCACGTCGGTGGTGCGGAAGTAGAACTGCGGGCGGTAGTTGTTGAAGAACGGCGTGTGCCGACCGCCCTCGTCCTTGGACAGGATGTAGACGCTGCCCTCGAACTCGGTGTGCGGGGTGGTGGTGCCGGGCTTCACGATGACCTGGCCGCGCTCGACGTCCTCACGCTTGACACCGCGCACCAGCAGACCGACGTTGTCGCCGGCCTGACCCTGGTCGAGCAGCTTGCGGAACATCTCCACACCGGTGACCGTGGTCTTGGTGATGCCCGGGCGGATGCCGACGATCTCGACCTCTTCGTTGACGTTGATCACGCCACGCTCGACGCGACCGGTCACCACGGTGCCGCGGCCGGTGATGGTGAAGACGTCCTCGACGGGCATGAGGAACGGCTTCTCGGTATCGCGGACCGGGTCCGGGATCGACTCGTCGACAGCGTCCATCAGGTCCTCGACACTCTTGACCCACTTCGGATCACCCTCGAGGGCCTTCAGCGCCGACACCCGGATCACCGGGGCGTCCTCGTCGAACTCCTGGGCGGCCAGCAGTTCGCGGACCTCCATCTCGACGAGCTCCAGGAGTTCCTCGTCGTCGACCATGTCGGACTTGTTCAGCGCCACCAGGATGTAGGGCACACCAACCTGACGGGCCAGCAGCACATGCTCACGGGTCTGCGGCATCGGGCCATCGGTGGCGGCGACCACCAGGATCGCGCCGTCCATCTGGGCGGCACCGGTGATCATGTTCTTGATGTAGTCGGCGTGACCAGGGGCGTCGACGTGCGCGTAGTGACGCTTCTCGGTCTGGTACTCCACGTGGGAGATGTTGATGGTGATACCGCGCTGACGCTCCTCGGGCGCGTTGTCGATCTGGTCGAATGCACGCGACTCGTTCAACTCGGGGAACTTGTCGTGCAGAACCTTGGTGATCGCTGCGGTCAGCGTGGTCTTGCCGTGGTCAACGTGACCGATGGTCCCGATGTTGACGTGCGGCTTCGTCCGCTCGAACTTCGCCTTCGCCACTTGTGTGTCCTCCTGGACTGTGTTGGTGCTTGTGAAGCAGGTTGTTGTATTTCAGTTGTGTGGTCCGCCAACGCGTCCGGGGTTATTGCCCGGTCGCCTTGGCGATGATCTCCTTCGACACGTTCGCCGGAACTTCGGCGTACGAGTCGAACACCATGGAGTAGTTCGCCCGGCCCTGGGTCTTCGACCGAAGGTCGCCGACATAGCCGAACATCTCCGACAGCGGCACCTGCGCCTTGACGACCCGTGCACCGCCCCGCTCCTCCATGGCCTGGATCTGACCACGGCGGGAGTTCAAATCGCCGATCACGTCGCCCATATAGTCCTCGGGCGTGGTGACCTCGACGGCCATGATGGGCTCGAGGATGACCGGTTGCGCCTGTGCGGCAGCCTTTTTCAGCACCTGCGAACCGGCGATCTTGAAGGCCATCTCCGAGGAGTCGACGTCGTGGTACGCGCCGTCGAGCAGGATCACCTTCATGTTCACCAGCGGGTAGCCGGCCAGCACGCCGTACTGCATGGCGTCCTGCGCACCGGCGTCCACCGATGGGATGTACTCGCGCGGGATGCGGCCACCGGTGACCTTGTTCTCGAACTCGTAGGTCGCGCCGTCCTCGCCCGTGAAGGGCTCGAGGGCGATGAGAACCTTCGCGAACTGGCCGGAGCCACCCGTCTGCTTCTTGTGGGTGAACTCGACCTTGTCGACCGCCCGCTTGATGGTCTCCTTGTAGGCCACCTGCGGCTTGCCGACGTTGGCCTCGACCTTGAATTCGCGGCGCATGCGGTCCACCAGGATGTCCAGGTGCAACTCGCCCATGCCGCCGATCACGGTCTGGCCGGTTTCGTTGTCCTGATGCACCTTGAAGGTCGGATCCTCCTCGGCGAGCTTCTGGATGGCCAGGCTCAGCTTCTCCTGGTCGCTCTTGGTCTTGGGCTCGATGGCCACCTCGATGACCGGATCCGGGAAGGTCATCGACTCCAGCACGACCTGGCTGTTCGGGTCGCACAGCGTGTCGCCGGTGGTGGTGTCCTTCAGGCCGATCACGGCGTAGATGTGTCCGGCGGCCGCGGTCTCGACCGGGTTCTCCTTGTTGGAGTGCATCTGGAACAGCTTGCCCAGCCGCTCCTTCTTGCCCTTGGTGGAGTTGACGACCTGGGCGCCGGAGTCGACCTTGCCGGAGTACACCCGGACGTAGGTGAGCTTGCCGAAGAACGGGTGGGTGGCCACCTTGAAGGCCAGCGCCGAGAACGGCTCGTCGACCGACGGCTTGCGGATGACCTCGACGTCCTCCTTGCCCGGCGCGTGGCCGACGGCCGGCGGCACGTCCAGCGGCGAGGGCAGGTAGTCGATGACCGCGTCCAGCATGGGCTGCACGCCCTTGTTCTTGAACGCGCTGCCGCACAACACCGGGTAGGCCTGCGAGGTGATGGTCAGCTCGCGCAGCGCACCCTTGACCTCGTCGATGGTGAGTGCCTCGCCGCCGAAATACTTCTCCAGCAGGGCCTCGTCGGTCTCGGCGACGGCCTCGAGCAGCTTGGTGCGATACTCCTCGGCCTTCTCCTTGAGGTCGTCCGGGATGTCGACGACGTCGTACTTCTCGCCGAGCTTGGTCTCGCCGCGCCACACCTTGGCCTTCATCTCGACCAGGTCGACGACGCCCTCGAAGTCACCCTCGGAGCCGATCGGCAGTTGGATCGGGATGACGCGGGCGCCGAGGCGGTCCTCCATCGTCTTGACCGAGAAGTAGAAGTCGGCGCCGATCTTGTCCATCTTGTTGACGAAGCAGATGCGCGGGACGTCGTACTTGTCGGCCTGCCGCCAGACCTGCTCGGACTGCGGCTCGACACCCTCTTTGCCGTCGAACACGGCAACGGCACCGTCGAGCACGCGCAGGCTGCGCTCCACCTCGACGGTGAAGTCGACGTGGCCGGGGGTGTCGATGATGTTGATCTGGTTGTCGTTCCAGAAGCAGGTGGTCGCAGCCGAGGTGATGGTGATACCCCGCTCCTGCTCCTGCTCCATCCAGTCCATCGTGGCGGCGCCGTCGTGGACCTCGCCGATCTTGTAGCTGATCCCGGTGTAGTAGAGGATGCGCTCGGTCGTCGTGGTCTTACCGGCGTCGATGTGAGCCATGATGCCGATGTTGCGGACCTTGTTCAGGTCGGTCAGCACGTCCTGTGCCACAGAAGTCTTCCCACTCTTTCGCTTGCGTGAATGCTGTCAGGTGCGCCCGGCGCACCGAGACGTCCGAGCCCTAGGGCCGGGCGCCCGGTGTCACCAGCGGTAGTGCGCGAAGGCCCGGTTCGCCTCGGCCATCTTGTGGGTGTCCTCGCGTCGCTTGACGGCGGCACCCAGGCCGTTGCTGGCGTCGAGGATCTCGTTCGCCAACCGCTCGACCATCGTCTTTTCGCGGCGTGCCTTGGAGAAGCTGACCAGCCAGCGCAGGGCCAGCGTGGTCGAGCGCTCCGGACGAACCTCGACCGGAACCTGGTAGGTGGCGCCGCCGACGCGACGGCTGCGGACCTCCAGGGCCGGCTTGACGTTGTCCAGTGCGCGCTTCAGGGTGACGACCGGATCGGTTCCGGTCTTGTCGCGGGCCTGTTCGAGCGCACCGTAAACAATGCGCTCAGCCAGCGACTTCTTCCCGTCGAGCAGGACTTTGTTGACCAGCTGGGTGACCAGCTGGGACCCGTAGACCGGGTCGTTGACGAGAGGACGCTTGGGAGCGGGGCCCTTGCGCGGCATCAGCTCTTCTCCTTCTTCGCGCCGTAACGGCTGCGCGCTTGCTTGCGGTTCTTGACGCCCTGGGTGTCGAGCGAGCCGCGGATGATCTTGTAGCGAACGCCGGGGAGGTCCTTCACACGACCACCACGCACCAGCACCATGGAGTGCTCCTGCAGGTTGTGGCCCTCACCCGGGATGTAGGCGGTGACCTCGACCTGGCTGGTCAGCTTGACGCGCGCGACCTTGCGAAGCGCCGAGTTCGGCTTCTTCGGGGTGGTGGTGTACACGCGGGTGCACACGCCGCGGCGCTGCGGGCTGCCCTTGAGGGCCGCGGTTTTCACCTTGGCGATCTTGTCGCGGCGACCCTTGCGGACCAGCTGCTGAATGGTTGGCATGTACCGGCTTTCTGTCTCTCGTCGTCTTTCGGCGTTTCCAAGTCTCTGTACTGCAGTTTTCGCCCCGGCGCGTACCCCGCGACCGGGCGTGTCGCACACACCGCGCATCCGTTGAATCCGATGCATACTGGACATGCGAATTGGCCCGGCGTGCGCGCGTGCGTCCCCGCTTGCGCCCCTGTCGGCCAGGCACGAGCCTCCACAATACCAGGCTCGGCACGCCCCTCCAAACTCGGTGCACGGGGCCTTACCGCAGGTCAACGCGCCAATGCCGGCGCCGGTTCCCCAACCGTCCGCCACGTGGCCGCACCGACGGCGGGGATCACCGGTACGGGCCGTGACCACCCAGGGGTCGTCAAACACGGCGATCGCCGATAACGTCGTCAACGACATCACGGTCTACGGCTGGGACCGGGTTCCGGGTTGACACCGAAGGACGGATACGGATGCACTCCCCCACGTTGATCGCCGGCATCGGCCTGCTCGCCGCTCTCGCCCTGGCGGGCTGCGGATCCAACAGCAGCGACACCACCTCCCCGACCGCCACAGCCGGCAAGTCCGGCGCCCAGGTGGAAGTGGGCAACACCATCAACTACGGCTCGTTCGGCACCACGGCCGAGATCGACTGCGCCGACGGCAAGTCGCTCAACGTCGGCGGCTCGAACAACACCCTCACGGTCACGGGGTCCTGCGCGTCGGTGAACATCGGCGGCGCGGACAACAAGATCACCTTCGACAAGATCGACAAGGAACTCTCCGTCGTCGGCCTTAACAACACCGTCACCTATAAGAGTGGTGAGCCGAAGGTCAACAACCTCGGCTCGGGCAACACCCTCAACAAGGGCTGAGTCAGCGCACCAAATCTCCCCTCGCGAGCAGACGCAAACGTCCCCAAAATACCGGCGTGTCGGGGACGTTTGCGTCTGCTCGGCGATGAACTGGGTGGCCGTCATCCCTTCACCAGGCAGCGTTCGATGATCGGCGCGAGGTCCAGCCCGGCCGGCAGGGTTCCGAACGCACCGCCCCAGTTGCCGCCCAGCCGGGTGGCCAGGAACGCCTCGGCGACGGCGGGATGCCCGTGGCGCACCAGCAGCGAACCCTGCAGGGCCAGGGTGATGTCCTCGGCGATCTTGCGCGCGCGGTACTCGATGGCGTCGAGGTTCTCCAGCTCCGCCCGCAACTCGGCCACGTGCGAGTCGAGGCGTGCATCCTGGCCGGCGGTGGTGGCCAGTTCGTCGAAGAGCACACCGACGCACTCCGGCCGGGTTGCCATGGCGCGCAACGCATCCAATGCGCTGACGTTGCCCGAGCCCTCCCAGATACCCATCAGCGGCGCCTCCCGGTAGAGGCGCGGCATGCCGGACTCCTCGGCATAGCCGTTACCGCCCAGACACTCCATGGCTTCGCCGGCATGCGGGGTGGCGCGTTTGCACACCCAGTACTTGGCGGCAGCCAGGCCGATGCGGCGCAGCAACGTCTCGCGTTCGTCGCCGCGGACAGCGGCGTCGGTGGCGCCGGCCATCCGCATCGCGACGATGGTGGCCGCCTCGGCCTCGACGGCGAGGTCGGCGAGCACGTTGCGCATCAGCGGCTGGTCGATCAGGTAGGCGCCGAACGCCTTTCGGTGCTGGGCGTGGTGCACGGCCCGGGTCAGCCCGCTGCGCATGCTGGTGGCGCTGCCCAGTGTGCAGTCCAGGCGGGTGAGGTTGACCATCTCGATGATGGTGGGCACGCCGCGTCCCTCCTCGCCGACCAGCCACGCCACAGCGCCGTCGTACTCGATCTCGCTGGAGGCATTGGCGTGGTTGCCCAGCTTGTCCTTGAGCCGTTGGATGAACATCCGGTTGCGGCTGCCGTCGGGAAGCACGCGCGGGAGCAGGAAACACGACAGCCCGCCCGGCGCCTGCGCGAGCACCAGGAAGATGTCGCTCATGGCCGCGGAGGTGAACCACTTGTGGCCGGTCAGGCGGTAGCTGCCGTCGCCGGCGGGGACGGCCTGTGTGGTGCCGGCCCGGACGTCGGACCCGCCCTGCTTCTCGGTCATAGACATCCCCGCGGTGATGCCGGCCTTGGCGGTGGCCGGTTTCAGCTCGGGGTCGTAGTCGCGGCTGGTCAGCAGGGGCTCGTAGACCTTGGCGAGGTCGGCGTTGTGCCGCAGGGCGGGGACGACGGCGTAGGTCATCGAGATCGGGCAGACGTGGCCGGGCTCGCAGGTCCAGACCGACATCTTGGCCGCGCGGACCACGTGGGCGCCGGGCCGGTCGTCAGCCCATGGGGCGGCGTGCAGGCCGTGGGCGATCGCAGTGCGCATCAGCTCGTGGTAGGCGGGGTCGTACTCGATCTCGTCGACGCGGTGGCCGTAGCGGTCGTGGGTGTGCAGGATCGGGACGTTGCGGTCGGCCAGCTCTCCCCAGCGCTGGGCCTGGGCGCTGCCTGAAAGGGCGCCGAGGTCGGTGACCTCCTCGAGGCCCCACCGGCCGCCCTCCCGGATGAGGGCCTCAACGAGGACCGGTGCGGTCGCGGGGTTGTGGTTCTCCAGGGGCGGGACCTGGTTGGTGACGATATGGGTATCCGACATTCTTCACTGTTACAGTTTTTTGACGACCCGCACAAGATGCGTAACAGGGTTTGCCTGGAACGGGTGGCCGGGCTGCCGCGTCGTCAGATCGCTGTGCAGCCCACTACTGACACAAGCCCACGATTTTTGCGCTGAGGTCCTCACCGTCGCGCAGCCGGCCGGCCTGGACCGGATCGGAGTTCGGCGCCCCGGCCAGCGCATTGATCCCGATTTCCTGCAGGTTCTTGGCAAATAAGCGAACGGGATCGGCCAATTCCGGCGGCGTGTCCGGACTGAGCCGGCCCTGCAAGTACATGCCGCCACCCAGCAGCGCCAGCCGAGCGTTGGCGGCCACCGCCTGCACGGCGGCCTGATCGCGACCCGCGTCTGCGTGGGTTTGCAGCTTCACCGCGCTTGCCACCGTGTCGAAAGCGTCGCACACGCGCGTCTTGGGATCGCCGGGCTGCTGGACGACCATCTCGGCAGCTTCGGACGGCGGTTTCACCAGCGCCCAAACGGCCAGACCAGTGGCGGCCAACGCGAGCAGCAGCGCCGCTGCCGCCACCCATCCGGACACATTGCGCGATACCGGCACCGCTTCGGGGAACACCTGTCGCGGCATCGGCGTTTCGGCCGAAGCTGGGAAGCGACCGCGTGGTTCCTCTGGTGTATTCGTCATGGGCCCGAATAGTACTCGGCCGATCCCCCCGCGAATTTGCCCTGAATGCACAGGACGTAGCCGAAAGATCAACCGGGGCACAGATTCTCGAGTGAACAGCCGAGACATCAACTCAGCGGCCTCAGCGATCCCGTCCCACGAGGCCAGATCGCTGGTGGATTCAGAAACAGATGGTCTGGTTGCCGTATCGGATCACGCGATCTTCGCAATGCCAGAGCACCGCCCGCGACAGCACCGCGCGCTCCACATCGGCGCCCAGCCGGACGAGATCGTCCACGCTGTGGCGGTGATCGACTCGCACCACGTCCTGCTCGATGATCGGGCCCTCGTCGAGATTCTCGGTCACATAGTGTGCGGTGGCACCCACCAGCTTGACCCCGCGCTCCTTGGCCCGGCGATACGGTGCGGCACCGATGAACGCGGGCAGAAAGGAGTGGTGGATGTTGATCAGCGGGCAGCCGACCTGGTCGATGAAACCCGGAGTCAAGATCTGCATGTAGCGCGCCAACACCACCAGGTCGACGTTTCCCCGCAGCAGGTCGAGCTGGCGTCGCTCGGCTTCGTCGCGAATGTCCTTGTGCGCCGGCACATAGAGGAATGGCACCCCGAACGGGCGAACGTCGTCGGCGAGGTCGGGATGGTTCGCGATCACCATCGCCACCGACATGTCCAACTCCCCACGCCGGTTGCGCCACAGCAAATCAAGCAGGCAGTGGTCTTCCTTGGATGCCATGACGGCGACTCGTTTGGGCTTGGCGGCCTCGCTGAGGCGGAAGTCCATGCCGAACGGTGTCGCGACCTGGTCGGCGAAGTCGCGCTCCATTGTGTCACGCGCGGCGCTCAGCCCGGGAAGATGAAAAATGGTGCGCTGCATGAACGTTCCGCCGCTTTGCCGCGTCGAGTGCTGATCCAGCGAGACGATGTTGGCCCCGGCGGCGGCCAGGAACGTGCTGACCGCGGCGACGAGCCCCGGCCGGTCGGCGCAACGCAGCAACAGGCGACCAATGTCTTTCGTCGGTAGGGTCGTATGGCCCAGCGGATACTCGCCGGCGTGGGCGCCGCGGACGTCAACCTCGGTCCTGCCGATCATGACCTCACCTCAATTCCCGCACGCAGCGGATTTCGCGCTGCGCTTTGGCAGTGTAATCAGCCGGCCTTGCCTCCGCCGACGCCACCACCGCGGGCTGCCGGTATCCGCACCCCGCGCCCGCGTGCGACCATTCTCGCCTCGAACACGGACGTTGCCGACAGACACGGGCGAATCGCCCAGCGCGCGCCTCCCAGCGCGCGCCTCGGCGCGAGGACTTCAGAAGCGGACCAGTTTCCCGGCCGCGCGACCGCGCGTAATCGCCACCGCCGACACCTGGACCACTAGCGCGGATTTCCGCGTAGCTGATTCGGGGCAATCTCTCGCGGCGGGTGCAGGCAGCTGACCTGGGGATTTGTGTGATCCGGGCATGTCTCCGCTCGGTTATGTTGCTCCGATATAGCTGCTGCACTGCGATTTGATCAGATCGTTATCGTGTCGTGATCTTCGGATTTCCTGTCAAGCGATCCACCCATCTATCACGAGAATTGCTGCAGCACAACACTTTCGATGATCCCCGCCGTGCTCGCTTCGCCAATAGGTGGAACTGGTAGAACAGGGTTGTGCCAGCGAAATCAGCACAACACGATGAGGCGTCGGCGTTCACCGCGCCGGAGCAGGTGAACCACCGCCGCTATGAGGCGCTGCGCGCGTTCTTCGTCGACGGGCTGTCCCACGCCGAGGCCGGGGACCGGTTCGGTTACACCCGGTGGGCGATGATCAACCTGGTGCGCGACTACCGCAACGGGAAGCTGACGCTGTTCACCCCGCCCCGCAAACCGGGCCGGGTGCCGGGGTCGGCGCCGGCCAAGGACCGCGTGCGCGGGCGGGTGATCGAGCTGCGCCGGGAAGGGTTGTCCACCTACGAGATCTCCGCCCGGCTGGCCGCCGAACACACGGCCAAGACCCTGATCACTCACTACGCGCGGCGCATGACCATCGAACAACGCCTCGCCGAGATCATCCAGGCCTTCCACGCCGACGCGCTGTCCTCGGCGGTCAACCTCAACGTCGACCTCGACATCATGCTCTGCGTGCTCGCCCAAGCCCTCATCGCCGCGCTCCGCGCCCGCCTACCCGGCTACGCCACCGTCACCCCCGACGTGCTGCAACGCCGCTTCCTCGAAACCCCCGGCACCATCACCACCAGCGCCGACACCATCACCGTCCGCCTCGACCGCCGCGCCTACAGCCCCGTCCTCCGCAAAGCCGACCTCCCCCAAGACACCCCAGTCCCCTGGTGGGACAACCGAACCCTACGCTTCGAATTCAGCTGAAAAGTTGCGTCGAATCTCCTGCGTGGAAATCCGCGCTAGTGGCGTGAGCACATCTCCGCTTCCGCCGCTGTGAACCCCACGACGGCAGTAAGGGAAGGCCTGGTCGGCATGCGGGGCGATGTCGGTGCCGCCGGGCTCCGGCGCGCAGCCGCGGCCAGCGGTGTGCGGGTGCCGTCGGGCAGGACCCTTGGCAGCATGAAACAGCTCAGGCCGCCCGGCGCCTGGGCCAGCACCAGGAAGATGTCGCTCATCGCCGCCGAGGTGAACCATTTGTGGCCGGTCACGACTCGGGCCCGCACGGTCAGCCGGGGACGTTGTCGCGGAGGAAGGCGATGTCGTCCTTGCGGCCCTCGTCGGCCGTCTCACAGATCACCGGGGCGCCGGCTGCGGTGACCACGGCGACCAGAAGCTGCGGATCAATCTGTCCCGCACCGAAATTGGCGTGCCGGTCGGCGCCGGAGCCCTGGGCGTCGCGGGAGTCGTTGCAGTGCACCAGGTCGATACGGCCGGTGATGGCCTTGATGCGCTCGACGGCGTCGAGCAGCTCCTCGCCGGCGGCCCAGGCGTGGCAGGTGTCCAGGCAGAACCCGATGCCGGTGTCGCCGATGCGCTCCCACAGCCGGGCGATGGTGTCGAAGAGGCGGGCCATCGCATGGTCACCGCCGGCGGTGTTCTCCAGGTATACCGGGACGTCGGTCTCCAGCTGCGCCAGCGCCTTGACCCAGCGCTCGAAGCCGGCCTCCATGTCGTTGTCGTCGGCGTGCCCGCCGTGCACGATCACCGCCGTCGCGCCGATCTCGGCGGCGGCGTCGCAGGTGTCCTGCAGGATCTTGCGGCTCGGGATGCGCACCCGGTTGTTGGCCGAGGCCACGTTGATCAGATACGGCGCATGCACGTACAGCGGGATCGGCGAGCGGCGCAGCACGTCGGCGTCCTCGCGCGGCGTGGGCTTCTTCCAGCTCTGCGGGTCGCCGAGGAAGAACTGCACCGCGTCGGCGTCGTCGGCCGCCGCGCCCAATAGCGGGTCGTCGGAGCGGACATGGGAACCGATGAGCACGCGCCCCAGTTTAGGCGTGGCCATGTCCTCGGGCGAGCAGACGCAAAAGTCCCCGACACGCCGTGCGTGCGGGGACTTTTGCGTCTGCTCAGCTGACAAGTCGTGCGGCGTTGATCCGGCTCGCGACCCGATGCACAAGCTCGACCGGCTGTCGGCGCACATCGTCGACGACAAAGCGAACCAACTCCCATCCGCATTCCTGCAGTCGGCTGGTCTTGATGTGATCGCGCTTCCACGCCGTCGGATTGGCGTGCCACTCCATGCTGTCGTACTCGGCTGCGACCATCGCCTCCGGCCACGCGAAATCGGCCCGCCAGAGGTCGCCATAGTGATCAACGATCTGGTACTGAATCTCGGTCGGAGGCAGCCCACCGTCGATGAACACCAGTCGCGCTTCGCTTTCCATCGCCGACTCGGACCGACCATCCGCGTGCGGCAGGAGGTTTCGGACGTTGACGATCCCGCGCCGTCCCTTCTGCTCGCGCGCTGCGGCTTCCAACTCAACCTTGGTGCAGGCGCCACATCGCAGTGCCGCGTCCAGGGTGGCGACAGCTCGAGGACGTCGCAGCGCTCGCGCGGTCTCCACAGCGGTCCACGCCGGCGCGGTCGCAAGGCGGCCGGCGATCCGGCGCAGCGGCGCACCCGTGCGTTGATGCACCCTCAGCCCCGCTGTCGGGCGCAAGCGAATGCCGGGGTCCAACACGTGAATGCGGTCGTCGTTTTCGGTGTCGAAACCGTAGAGCTTCGCGGCGGTGCTCATGCATGCGACAGCCGGCCTGCCGGTCATGAGCTCCAGCCCCGCCAGCCGGCCGATCACGCTTGGCTGTTCCAGCGCGTACACGCCGTGCCACACCCGAACCATCGCGCCGGCCCGCACGTGGCCGGCAATCGACTTGCGTGACATCACGGCCAGCAGTTGAGCAGTCGTCGCCAGCCCACCGTTGGCGGCGAACACGTCGTCGATGAACATCCCGCGATGCTCCACGCGCGTCTGCTCGCCGCCAATTCACCGCTGTGGACACCCGGTGAGCAGACGCAAAAGTCCCCGACACGCCGTGCGTGCGGGGACTTTTGCGTCTGCTCGCGCTAGCGGTAGTCGCTGTAGCCGTAGTCGTCCAGCGGCACCGCGGCACCGGTGGCCTGGCCGAAGTCCGGGCTGTAGTACTGATCCTCATACGACGGGATCGTGTACGCGGCGGCCCGCGCCTCTTCGGTCGGCTGCACCTGGATGTCGCGGTAGCGGTTGATACCGGTACCGGCCGGGATCAGCTTGCCGATGATCACGTTCTCCTTCAGACCCTGGAGCTTGTCGCTGCGGCAGTTGATCGCCGCATCGGTCAGCACTCGAGTGGTCTCCTGGAACGACGCCGCCGACAGCCACGAATCGGTGGCCAACGACGCCTTGGTGATACCCATCAGCACCGGACGGCCGGCCGCGGGCTCGGCGCCCTCGGCCACCACCCGACGGTTCTCGGCCTCGAACTCGCCGCGCTCGGTCAGCGAGCCGGGCAGGAATTCCGTTGCGCCCGAGTCGATGATCGTCACGCGCCGCAGCATCTGCCGGACGATGACCTCGATGTGCTTGTCGTGGATCGACACACCCTGCGCCCGGTACACCTCCTGGACCTCTTTGACCAGGTGGATCTGCACCTTGCGCGGGCCCTCGACACGCAGCACCTCGTGCGGGTCGGCCGAGCCCTCCATGAGCTGCTGGCCCACCTCGACGTGGTCGCCGTCGACAAGCAGCCGCTCGGTCCCGTCCTCGTGCTTGAACACGCGCAGACGCTGACGCTTGGACAGCTTGTCGTACACGACCTCCTCGCTCCCGTCGTCGGGAACGATGGTGATCTTGTAGAACTTGTCGGTCTCCTCCAGCTGCACCCGCCCGGCGACATCGGCGATCGGTGCGCGGTTCCGTGGAACGCGCGCCTCGAACAGCTCCTGCACACGGGGCAGACCACCGACGATGTCGGCGCCACCGGTGACACCACCCTGGTGGAAGGTACGCATGGTCAGCTGCGTGCCGGGCTCACCGATGGACTGCGCGGCCACGATGCCGACCGCCTCGCCGATGTCCACCAGCTTGCCGGTGGCCATCGAACGGCCGTAGCACATCGCGCACACACCGGATGCGCTGGCGCAGGTGAGCACCGAGCGGACCTTGACCTGCGAGATGCCGGCCCCGAGCAGCGCGTCGATCGCCGGGTCGCCCAGGTCGTGGCCGGCCACGACCACGACGTTGCCCTGCTCGTCGACCGCGTCGGCGGCCAGCGTGCGGGCGTATGCCGAGGTCTCGACGTGCGGGTCACGCAGCAGGGTGCCGTCGGCCTGGCGCTCCGCCAAATCGACGAGGATGCCACGCTCGGTGCCGCAGTCGTGCTCGCGCACGATCACGTCCTGGCTGACGTCCACCAGACGACGGGTCAGGTAGCCCGAGTCGGCGGTACGAAGAGCGGTGTCCGCCAAGCCTTTTCGGGCGCCGTGGGTGTTGATGAAGTACTCCAGCACCGTCAGGCCCTCACGGAACGAGGACTTGATCGGCCGCGGGATGAACTCACCCTTCGGGTTGGTCACCAGACCCTTCATGCCGGCCAGCGTGCGGGTCTGGGTGAAGTTACCCGTCGCCCCGGAGTCCACGATCGTGATGATCGGGTTGTCATTCGGGTAGTGCGCCCGCAGCGCCTTACCGACCTCTTCGGTGGCTTCCTTCCACAGCTCCACCAAAGCGTCGTTGCGCTCCTGGTGGTTGAGGGCACCGCGCTGGTACTTCTTCTCGATGCTGTCGGCTTCGGCCTCGTAACGCTCGAGGATCTCCTGCTTCTCCGGCGGCACGATGACGTCGGCCATCGACACGGTGACACCCGAACGGGTGGCCCAGTAGAAGCCCGCGTCCTTGAGCTTGTCGACGGTCTGCGCGACCACGATCATCGGGTAGCGCTCGGCCAGATCGTTGATGATCCGGGCCTGGACCTTCTTGTGCATCTGCTCGTTGACGAACGGATACCCCTGCGGCAGAAGCTCATTGAAGAGCACCCGGCCCAGCGTGGTCTCCGCGATCCAGGCATTGCCCGGGCGCCAGCCGTTCTCGCCGAACAGCTCGTTCTCGACCTCGTGCGGCGGACGCAGCTGCGTCAGGCGCACCTTGATCTGAGCACGGACACTGAGCACACCGCGGTCCATCGCCATGATGGCCTCGGCCGGCGAGCTGTACACACCGCTCTCCGGGGCGTCCGTGCCGGCCGGCGCGTACTGGCCGGCGCTGCCGGCGACATGCGTGGTCAGGAAGTACAGCCCGGTGACCATGTCCAGACGGGGCATGGCCAGCGGCTTGCCCGACGCCGGCGACAGGATGTTGTTCGACGACAGCATCAGCACGCGGGCCTCGGCCTGCGCCTCGGCGCTCAGCGGCAGGTGAACCGCCATCTGGTCGCCGTCGAAGTCGGCGTTGAACGCCTCGCACACCAGCGGGTGCAGCTGAATGGCCTTGCCCTCCACCAGCATCGGCTCGAAGGCCTGGATACCGAGGCGGTGCAGCGTGGGCGCGCGGTTCAGCAGAACCGGGTGCTCGGCGATGACCTCTTCGAGCACGTCCCACACCTGCGGACGCTGACGCTCGACCATCCGCTTGGCGCTCTTGATGTTCTGCGCGTGGTTCTGGTCGACCAGGCGCTTCATCACGAACGGCTTGAACAGCTCCAGCGCCATCAGCTTGGGCAGACCGCACTGGTGCAGCTTGAGCTGCGGGCCGACCACGATGACCGAACGGCCCGAGTAGTCGACGCGCTTGCCCAGCAGGTTCTGGCGGAACCGGCCCTGCTTGCCCTTGAGCAGATCGGACAGCGACTTCAGCGGGCGGTTGCCCGGTCCGGTGACCGGACGGCCACGACGGCCGTTGTCGAACAGCGCGTCCACCGACTCCTGAAGCATCCGCTTCTCGTTGTTGACGATGATCTCGGGCGCGCCGAGGTCAATCAGCCTCTTGAGCCGGTTGTTGCGGTTGATCACGCGGCGGTACAGGTCGTTGAGGTCGCTGGTGGCGAAGCGGCCACCGTCGAGCTGAACCATCGGGCGCAGCTCCGGCGGGATCACCGGCACCGCGTCGAGCACCATGCCCATCGGCGAGTTGCCCGACTGCTGGAACGCGGCGACGACTTTCAGGCGCTTGAGGGCACGAAGTTTCTTCTGCCCCTTGCCACTTCGGATGACCTCGCGCAGCGATTCGGCCTCGGCGTCGATGTCGAAGTTCTCGATGAGCTTCTTGATCGACTCCGCGCCCATCGAGCCCTGGAAGTACTCGCCGTAGCGGTCGACGAGCTCGCGGTAGAGATTCTCGTCGACGATGAGCTGCTTGGGAGCCAGCTTGGTGAAGGTGCTCCAGACCTCGTCGAGCCGGTCCAGCTCACGCTGGGCCCGGTCGCGCATCTGACGCATCTCGCGCTCGCCGCCGTCGCGCACCTTGCGGCGCACGTCGGACTTGGCGCCCTCGGCCTCCAGCTCGGCCAGGTCGGCCTCGAGCTTCTGGGCGCGGGCCTCCAGGTCGGCGTCACGCTGATCGGCGACGGCCTTCTTCTCGACCACCATCTCGGCTTCGAGAGTGGAGAGCTCGTTGTGGCGCATCTCGTTGTCGACCGCGGTGATCACGTAGGCCGCGAAGTAGATGATCTTCTCGAGATCCTTCGGGGCCAAGTCGAGCAGGTAGCCGAGGCGCGACGGAACGCCCTTGAAGTACCAGATGTGCGTGACGGGAGCGGCCAGCTCGATGTGGCCCATCCGCTCGCGGCGCACCTTGGCGCGAGTGACCTCGACGCCGCAGCGCTCGCAGATGATGCCCTTGAAGCGGACGCGCTTGTACTTGCCGCAGTAGCACTCCCAGTCGCGAGTCGGTCCGAAGATCTTCTCGCAGAACAGCCCGTCCTTCTCCGGCTTCAGCGTGCGGTAGTTGATGGTCTCCGGCTTCTTGACCTCGCCAAAGGACCAGGTACGGATGTCGTCCGCGGTCGCGAGACCGATCCGGAGTTCATCGAAGAAGTTGACGTCTAGCACGTAACTCCCTTTCCCCTTTCGGGACTAGAAAACTAACTACAGAACGCGGGCAACGCCCGCGCTCAGGCCAGGTCCTCGACGGACGCGGATTCGTTGCGGGACAGGTTGATTCCGAGGTTCGCCGCAGCGCGCTCCAGGTCCTCGTCGTCACCGTCACGCATCTCGATCGCCGCGCCGTCCGAAGACAGCACCTCGACGTTCAAGCACAGCGACTGCAGCTCCTTGAGCAGCACCTTGAACGACTCCGGAATGCCCGGCTCGGGGATGTTCTCGCCCTTGACGATCGCCTCGTAGACCTTGACCCGGCCGACGGTGTCGTCGGACTTGATGGTCAAGAGCTCCTGCAGCGTGTACGCCGCGCCGTAGGCCTGCATGGCCCAGCACTCCATCTCACCGAACCGCTGACCACCGAACTGCGCCTTACCGCCCAGCGGCTGCTGGGTGATCATCGAGTACGGGCCGGTCGAGCGGGCGTGGATCTTGTCGTCCACCAGGTGGTGCAGCTTGAGGATGTACATGTAGCCGACCGTCACCGGGTACGGGAACGGTTCGCCGCTGCGGCCGTCGTACAGCACGGCCTTGCCGTCACCGTTGACCAGAACCTCGCCGTCGCGGTTGGGCAGCGTCGAGCTCAGCAGACCCTGCAGCTCCTCCTCGCGGGCACCGTCGAACACCGGCGTCGAGACGATGGTGTCCGGCTGGGCCTCCAGCATGTCCTCGGGTAGCTTCGCCGCCCACTCGGGCTCGCCCTCGACCTTCCAGCCGGCCTTGGCCACCCACCCGAGGTGGGTCTCCAGGATCTGGCCGATGTTCATCCGTCGGGGCACACCGTGGGTGTTCAGGATGATGTCCACGGGGGTCCCGTCCGGCAGGAACGGCATGTCCTCGATGGGCAGGATCTTGCCGATGACGCCCTTGTTGCCGTGGCGTCCGGCGAGCTTGTCGCCGTCGGAGATCTTGCGCTTCTGGGCCACGTAGACGCGGACCAGCTCGTTGACACCGGCGGGCAGCTCGTCGTCGTCCTCGCGGGAGAACACCCGGATGCCGATGACCTTGCCGGACTCACCGTGCGGCACCTTCAGCGACGTGTCGCGAACCTCGCGGGCCTTCTCACCGAAGATGGCGCGCAGCAGGCGCTCCTCGGGGGTCAGCTCGGTCTCGCCCTTGGGCGTGACCTTGCCGACCAGGATGTCGCCGTCGCGGACCTCGGCGCCGATGCGGATGATGCCGCGCTCGTCGAGATCGGCCAGCACCTCGTCGGAGACGTTCGGGATGTCCCGGGTGATCTCCTCGGCGCCCAGCTTGGTGTCGCGGGCATCGATCTCGTGTTCCTCGATGTGGATCGAGGTGAGCACGTCCTCCTCAACCAGGCGGTTGGACAGGATGATCGCGTCCTCGTAGTTGTGCCCCTCCCACGGCATGACGGCCACGAGCAGGTTCTTGCCCAGCGCCATCTCACCGTTCTCGGTGCACGGCCCATCGGCGAGCACCTGGCCCGACTCGACTCGCTGCCCGGCGTCCACGATCGGCCGCTGGTTGGCGCAGGTGCCGTGGTTGGACCGGGCGAACTTGCGCATCCGGTAGGTGTGCCGGGTGCCGTCGTCGGCCATCACGGTGATGTAGTCGGCGGAGACCTCCTCGACCACACCGGCCTTGTCGGTCACGACGACGTCGCCGGCGTCGATCGCGGCGCGCAGCTCCATGCCGGTACCCACCAGCGGTGCCTCGCTGCGCACCAGCGGAACCGCCTGGCGCTGCATGTTGGCACCCATCAGGGCACGGTTGGCGTCGTCGTGCTCGAGGAACGGGATCATCGCCGTCGCGACCGACACCATCTGGCGCGGCGAGACGTCCATGAAGTCGACCTCGACGGCGCTGACGTACTCGACCTCGCCACCCTTGCGGCGGACCAGCACCTTGTCCTCGGTGAAGCGGCCGTCGGCGTCGGTCGGCGAGTTGGCCTGCGCCACAACGTGGCGGTCCTCCTCGTCGGCGGTCAGGTAGTGGATCTCGTCGGTGACGGCACCGTCGACGACCTTGCGGTACGGCGTCTCGATGAAGCCGAACGGGTTGACCCGCGCGTACACCGACAGCGAGCCGATCAGACCGATGTTCGGACCCTCGGGGGTCTCGATCGGGCACATCCGGCCGTAGTGGCTGGGGTGCACGTCGCGGACCTCCAGGCCGGCGCGCTCACGGGACAGACCACCCGGGCCCAGCGCCGACAGGCGGCGCTTGTGGGTCAGACCCGACAGCGGGTTGTTCTGGTCCATGAACTGCGAGAGCTGGCTGGTGCCGAAGAACTCCTTGATCGCCGCCACGACGGGACGGATGTTGATCAGGGTCTGCGGCGTGATCGCCTCGACGTCCTGGGTGGTCATCCGCTCACGGACGACGCGCTCCATGCGGGACAGGCCCACCCGGATCTGGTTCTGGATCAGCTCGCCCACAGTGCGCAGACGACGGTTGCCGAAGTGGTCGATGTCGTCGACCTCGACGGGAACCTCCACGCCGCCGGGGGCGGTCATCGTGGCCTGACCCTCGTGCAGGCGCACCAGGTACTCGATGGTGGCGACGATGTCCTCTTCGGTCAGCGTCGAGCTGGTGATCGGCTGGCCGGCGTTGAGGCCCAGCTTCTTGTTGACCTTGTAGCGGCCCACGCGGGCCAGGTCGTAGCGCTTGTCCTTGAAGAACAGGTTCTCCAGCAGGGTCTGCGCGGACTCCTTGGTCGGGGGCTCACCCGGACGCAGCTTGCGGTAGATGTCCAGCAGCGCCTCGTCGGTGCCGGCGGTGTTGTCCTTCTCCAGCGTCGACATCATGATCTCGGAGAAGCCGAAGCGCTCGCGGATCTGCTCGTTGGTCCAGCCGAGCGCCTTGAGCAGCACGGTGACCGGCTGGCGGCGCTTGCGGTCGATGCGGACGCCGACGGTGTCGCGCTTGTCGACGTCGAACTCCAGCCACGCACCGCGGCCGGGGATCACCTTGACGCTGTGCAGCGTCTTCTCGGTGGACTTGTCGATGGCCTCGTCGAAGTACACACCCGGCGAGCGGACCAGCTGGCTGACCACGACACGCTCGGTGCCGTTGATGATGAAGGTGCCCTTCTCGGTCATCATCGGGAAGTCACCCATGAACACCGTCTGGCTCTTGATCTCGCCGGTGTTGTTGTTGATGAACTCGGCCGTGACGAACAGCGGGGCCGCGTACGTCATGTCCTTGTCTTTACACTCGTCGACCGGGGCCTTGACCTCGTCGAAACGCGGGTCGGACAAACTCAGCGACATCGAGCCGGAGAAGTCCTCGACGGGCGACAGCTCGGCAAGGACCTCTTCGAGGCCGCCCACCGGGCTGGGGTCGCCCAGGGCGGTGGCCTTCTGACGCCACTCGTCGGCACCGATCAACCACTTGAAGGAATCGGTTTGCACATCGAGCAGGCCGGGAACCTCCAAAGGTTCACGCAGCTTGGCGAAGGAAACCCGCGCCGGGGCTCCGGGAACGGAGTTAGAAGTAGTAGTCGATTTGCTTTGGCTAGAGACTGCCAAGATGCATCCTTCCAGCACCTAATGCGACGGTCTGGATGGCAAAGGCTGCCGGGTCCGTTGGCCGCTGATATCCTGCGTCGGTTCGGCTGGCCTTCTCGAGGCCCCAGCCTTTTCCCCGGATCACACGGCACACGAATAGGTCTCTGAGCTGGAGTGTCTTGGCTCAGACGTGGACCACGGTGTCAGGTGCGGGTTGAGGTGGGCAGGAGGCAGCCAGCGCAACGTCCAACAATAGCGCAGAACGGCGCATTCCTCAACAACCGCATGCTGGGCAGGCTGGCGCTGGCTGGCGGTCTAGCTCCCCACGCACACATGCTGGACAACAGACTGACCGGTTTGGGCCTTTCCGTCAAGGGTCAACGCGGTGTTTGGTGTGGATAAGTGCATATCGGCGGGTGCTGAATGCCGGTCATCCCGAGGTTCTACGCCACGGACTCAGCTGGTGGCGTCGTCGGCGTGGGCGGCGCGGGCCGGCTCGCCGACGAAGGTGGGGGTCGGCAGCTTGTGGGTGCCTTCCAGGTCGTCGAGGATGGCCTGCTGCGCCTTGGGCGGCAGCGTGTTGAGGATCTGGCGCACCCGGGCCTGACGGCGGTGGACCGCCTGACGGTCCGGCATGCCGGGGGTGGCGACGATCTGCGGCGGCACGCCCACGATGTCCTCCACACCACCGTCGTGGTGGCCGGCGTCGAGCAGGGCCTGCTCTACGGCCATCGTCGACTCGTCCTTCTCCTCCGACATGCCGATCGGGCCGATGCGGCGGCCGTTGAGGAACTGCTTGACCGCCGGCTCGTCGCTGGTCAGCAGGACCTCGCGGGGACCGAACATGACCAGGCGCTTGCGGAAGAGCATGCCCATGTTGTCCGGCACGGTACGGGCGATGTTGATGTTGTGGGTCACGATCAGGATCGTGGCGTCGATCTGAGCGTTGATGTCGATGAGCAGCTGGCTCAGGTAGGCGGTGCGGACGGGGTCCAGACCCGAGTCGGGCTCGTCGCAGAGGATGATCTGCGGGTCGAGCACCAGCGAGCGGGCCAGACCGGCGCGCTTCTTCATACCGCCGGAGATCTCGCCCGGGAACTTGTTCTCGTCACCGGCGAGGCCGACCAGGTCGAGCTTCTCCATGACGATCTGGCGGATCTCGCTCTCCTTCTTCTTCGTGTGCTCACGAAGCGGGAAGGCGGTGTTGTCGAACAGGCTCATCGAGCCGAACAGCGCGCCGTCCTGGAACATGACGCCGAACAGCGTGCGGATCTCGTAGAGCTCCTTGGCCGAGCACTGAATGATGTCCGTTCCGTCGACAATGATCTTGCCGCGCTCGGGGCGCAGCAGACCGATCAGCGACTTGAGGAACACCGACTTACCGGTTCCGGACGGGCCGAGCAGCACGCTGACTTCGCCGGCGGGGATGTCCAGCGTTACGTCCTCCCAGATTCGCTGGGATCCGAACGACTTCGTGAGCCCCTCAACCTGAATAGCAATGCCCACGCGAAATCCTTTCGCCCACACCGGCGCCCACTGACTCGATGGCCTGTGGTTCGAGTCACTCTAGCGCACGGCGATTTGTGGGCATTGAGTTTGAGATACGAAAATCCCCCGCGGCCAGTGCCGGCCCGCGGGGGATTTCGTGGTTCGAGAACTACTTGACGGTGACCGAAGCGCCGGCGGCCTCGAGCTTGGCCTTGGCGTCCTCGGCGGCCTCCTTGGTGACCTTCTCGAGCAGCGCCTTGGGAGCGCCGTCGACGAGGTCCTTGGCCTCCTTGAGGCCCAGGCCGGAGACGATCTCGCGGACGACCTTGATGACGCCGATCTTCTTCTCACCGGCACCCTCGAGGATGACGTCGAACTCCGACTGCTCCTCGGCGGCCTCGGCGGGGGCACCACCGGCGGGGCCGGCGGCGGCAACGGCAACCGGAGCGGCCGCGGTGACCTCGAAGACCTCTTCGAACTTCTTCACGAAATCCGACAGCTCCAGGAGGGTCATCTCCTTGAAGGCGTCGAGCAGTTCGTCAGTGCTGAGCTTTGCCATGGTTGTTTCCTTTCAGTGTTTGCGTGGTGTCTCAGGCGGCGGATTCTTCGCCGGACTTCTTCTCGTGCAGAGCGGCGACCAGTCGGGCGACCTGCGACGCCGGAGCGTTGAACAGGCCAGCGGCCTTGGCCATGTTGCCCTTCATCGCGCCGGCCAGCTTGGCCAGCAGCACCTCGCGCGACTCGAGGTCGGCGATGCGCTCGACTTCGGACAGGGACAGCGCGCGGCCGTCCATGTAGCCGCCCTTGATGATCAGGGCCTTGTTGTCCTTGGCGAACTTCTTGATCGCCTTGGCGGCGTCGACGGGCTCACCCTGGACGAACGCGATGGCGGTCGGACCGGCGAACAGCTCGTCGAGACCTTCGATCCCGGCCTCCGCCGCGGCACGCTTGACGAGCGTGTTCTTGGCGACGGTGTAGGTGGCGCTGCCGCCCAGCGAGCGACGCAGCTCGGCCAGGTTGGCCACGGTCAGGCCGCGATACTCGGTGACGACGGTGGCCGTGGCCTCTTTGAACTGTTCGGCGATGTCGGCAACCGCGGTGGCCTTGTCAGCCTTGGCCATACATGCCTCCTTGTGGTGGTTTACACCGCCGGAAGACCCAGAACGCACGAACGCCCCGGCGCAGATGGGCCGGGGCGCACAGAAACCGCAGTGCTACTGCGGGCTGACCTCGTCCTCCTGCGTGGGCCGTCCGGACAGGTCCGGACCTTCAACCGATTGCTCGGTGACCGACGGTCTTCGGTGGAACCCGCCCAGAATAGCGTGACGCCCCGCGCAACTCCTAATTGCTCTCCCGCGAGCAGACGCAAAAGTGCCGTTATCCGCGGCGTGTCGGGTGCGTTTGTGTCTGCTCGCCGGGCTCGCGCAGCAGGGCGGCCGCGCCCACCAGGCCGGCCTCGCCGAGCGCGGCGGGCACCACCTGCAGCCCGGCGATGAAGTCCAGCCGGGCGTAAGTCCCCAGCGCCTCGCGCAGCGGGTCGAACAGCACCGGGCCGGCCTTGGCGACTCCCCCGCCGATGACCACCAGGTCGAGGTCGCACACCGCGGCCACCGAGGCGATCATCGCGGCGATCGCCGTCGCGCCCCGGCGAAACGCCCGCAACGCGATCTCGTCTCCACCCGATGCGGCGTCGGCGAGTTCCTTGGCGTCCGCGCCCGCCCAGCCCTGCTCCCTGGCCCAGGCCGCCAGGTGCGGACCGCTGGCAATCGCCTCCACGCAGCCGCGGGCACCGCAAAAGCACGGCGGGCCGTTGGGGTCGACGATGACGTGCCCGACGTGCCCCGCGTTCCCGGTGCGGCCGCCGTACGCAGTCCCGTCGAGCACCAGCCCGCCGCCGATGCCGGTGGAGACCACCATGCCGAGCATGAATGCGGCGCCCTGTCCGGCGCCGCGCCAGTGCTCGCCGAGCGCCATGCACAGGCCGTCCCCACCCAGGCGCACCGGCACCCCGGGGACCGCAGCGCTGACCCGCTCGCGGATCGGGAAGCCGCGCCAGGCCGAGATGTTGAGCGGGCTGATGGTTCCGTCGGCCGGGTGGATCGGGCCGGCTGACGATATCCCGACGCCGTCGACCCGCCCGCCCGCCGCGGCCAGCGCGTCAACGATGGTGGATTCGGCTGCAGCCCAAACCTTTTCGGCGTCATCGCTGTGCGGCGTGGGCCGGCGGGTTTCGTAGAGCAGCTGTCCGTCGGGGTCGACGAGTCCGGCGGCGATCTTGGTGCCGCCGATGTCCACAACGAGCGTGGCCATGACCGGCGTTCCGGCTACGGTGGCCGCCACGCTCATCGGACCGTCACCGTCACGGCCGGGGTGTACAGCAGCCGGCCCGCGCAGCCGATCCGGATCAACGCCCACCACCGCCCGGGCGCCAGCCACGGCGGCGGCGCGATGTCGAAGCCCACCTCGACGGCGGCGCCGGCTCGCAGCACTTCGCCGACGGCGGCCGGGCCCATCCACTCCCAGGTGCCCCACGGGCTGATCAGGTGGGCTTCGAGGGCGAGGTCGGCGCGGGCGTCGCCGGCGACGGTGACGGTCAGCCGGGCGGTGTCCCCGGGTGCGACGACGACGTCGTCCGGTTCGGTCACCAGCCGCACCAGTTCCCCGCGCGCCTCGGCGCCGACGGTCACCACGCAGACGTCCTCGACGGTCTGCCGCCACGCCTGGGGCACGTCGCCGCCGAGCTTGAGCTGGGCGCGCACCGGGTAGTCGCCGGGTTCGGCGTCGGCCGGCACGCTCAGCTCGATGTCGGCCTCGCGGTGGTCTCGCGCGGGCAGCTCGAAGGCCAGCTCGCCGGGTTCGGCCGCCCAGCCGCGCGGGCAGCGCAGCCGCACCGAGCCGTTCAGCGTGGCGTCGCTGCAGTCGCTGGCCGCGGTGAGCCGCAGCGTCAGCCGTTCTCCCGGCTGGGCCAGGACCGTCTCGGGGTGCAGGTGCGCCACGGCGGGCAGCCCACCGAGCGGGGCGGGACCGCGGTGGTGCAGCCAGTACCGCGCGTACAGCGGTTGGGCGTCCTCGGCGTCGGGCGCCAGCGCGGCGCCGTGGGCGTCGAACACCCTTGGCACGTCCATGCGCGCCAGCACGGTGGCGATCTGGTAGCCGCGCAGGCTCAGTGCGTGCTCGTCGCCGCGGGCCCGCTCCAGCAGGTCGGCGGACACCACCGAGGTCACCGTGCCCACCTCGGAGCACAGCGTGACCTCGGTTGTGCTGCCACGGGTTTCGACGAGACGGATGGTGACGTCCTCGGGGTCGACGGCTGCGGAGCTGCCGATCGCGGTCGGGTTGCCGCCGACTTTGAGGGCACCGAGTGCCACCGCGCCTGCGGGGTCGACGGTCAGCAGGGAGCCGTCGGCCGGCAGTGCGCCAACTCCCCCGTCAGCCACCACGCACACCATCGGGTGGTTGAATTCGGCGCTGCGCGAAGGTATTTCGCAATCTCGCCAGTCGCCGTCGCCGGACACCAGCGCGAAGTCGAAGGTGTGCGTCCAGTGCTGCAGCTGCAAGTTGGAGCCGTCGGGGGCCTTGCGTTGCGGCGGGTCGATCCACACCCCGGAGGGCCAGCCGGTGCACGAGCGCATCAGCGAGCTGTGCAGGGTGTGGTCGGGCTCGACGGCGAATCCCGGTACGCCGCGGTTGATCAGGGCGACGGTGCGCGGCTCGAAGTCACCGCAGTCCGCGGGGGCGGTCTGGGTGACCTCGATCTGGGCGTCGTCGAGGTCGTCGACGACGGCGGCGACGGCAGCGGTCAGTCCGCCGGCCCAGTGCCCGGCGACGATCAACACCGGCAGGGCCAGCGGGTCGCGCAGGTCGGCGTCGGGTCGCCATACAGCGGCCAGCGGCTGGGCAGCGGGAACCCAGACCCGGGCCTGCCCGGTGGCGGCGAGCTGGCGGTGCAGCTCCGCGGTGTAGGTGTGGTCGGCGGCCTCGAGAACCTCAGCGGTGAAAGCGTTTTCGTCCGGCCCGCCCAGCGCAAACCGCGCGTCCGGCAGGTTGGAGTCGACGTCGAGATGCCCGTAGCGCGGGTGCACCGCGCTGCTGCAGGTGGCGGTGACGCCGGCGCGCACCAACGCCACCATCAACTCACGGGCGCTGGGGGTGCCCTCGGCGGGCACCACCACTTCGGCCACCGAGACCGCCCGAACATCCGACCCGATCCGGATCCGTACCGCCGAGGACAGGCCGAACCAGCCGTGCGCCGGGTTGTCCAGGGTCCAGGGATGTTCGGCGGAGTCGACCGCGCGGTCCTCGCCGGTGCTGTGGTCGTGGAGCAGGCCGAATCCGCGGCCGACGACCGCGTCGCCCACCCCGCTGACCGGCAGCGCGCCGGGCACCGGGGACGGCCAGCGCAGCCGCACCAACCGGTCGGCCCCGGTGAACTCGTCGATCGTGATGCTGATGTCCGCCCGGTCGATGCCGTGCCACAGCGTCAGGGTTTGGGTGTAGCGCAGGATGTCGCCGATGTGGCCGCGTACGACGATCCGCTCACCCAGGGCGCTGCGGTAAGCCTGCACGGAGTCGGCGGCGGTCGCCGAGGAGCATTCGACGGCCCCCTGGGGCAGCAGATGCCACGGGCCTTCCCCGGCTTGCGGGTGGGCGGGGTATTCCTCGTAGATCGCCAGTTCGTTGCCGACCCCGCCGGTCGCGATGAGTTCGACGTCGTCGTCGAGGTCGACCAGCGACACCACCCCGCCCCCGCGGGCCGGGTCGACCCGCAGCCGGTGATAATCGTTGGCAATCTCGTTGCAGTGCAACGGCTTCCAGCCCGAATCAGCAGCGGTTTGCACCATCCGGTAGGTGCGCCAGCCCAGCGACCGCACGTCGGCCGCCCGCCAGCTCACCAGGTGGCCGTCCTCGGACACCACGGCGGGCAGTTCGGCACCGTCGGCGTCGACCACCGCCACTCCCCCGGCCACCGGCGCGTCCAGACGCGCGGTGACGATGCCGGTTCGCTTGTGCGCCAACGGGTTCCACACCACCAGCTCGCCGGCGGCCCGGGCCACCGCCTTCGACAGCAGGCCCAGGGCGGCGGCCCGCGCGCCACCGCCCAGTTCCCAGGCGTCGCGCCACCCGGTGAGCAGGTCGAGGTAGACCTGGTCGGATTCCGAGCCGGTGATGCCGTCGTGGTGGGCGCCGAAGGCCAGTTGCACCCACGCCTTGGCCAGCGCGGCTTCCGGATAGCGGGCCCCGGTCAGCAGCGCGGCGAACACGGCGAAGCGTTCGGCGCCCAGCACCACATCCTCCGCGGCGTGGTTGGCCTGCTTGGCGTCGATGTAGGAGACGTCCTTGCCGGTGTAGATCGGGTTCATGTCGCGGGTCTGCGGCGAGGGCGCAACACCTTCGGCGCGCACGGCGGCGAAGAACTCACTCGGCAGCGCGCAGACGAACCGCGGCCAGGTGTAGCGGGAGTTCCAGTCCCGGTGGATCTCGGTCACCCACGCGTTCGGCGGGGTGTAGTCGGTGCCGACCGGCAGCAGCACATTGCGGGTCAGCGCCACCGATTTCAGCCCGGTGAACAATTCGAACGTGGCCGCCTCGGCCTCCTCCAACGACGCCGAGGAGTCCATCCACCAGCCGGCCGAGTAGTGGGCGGGCATGTAGTGGGTCAACAACCCCAGCCCCGACGGTGCGATCCACTCGAACTCGCTGTGGAACTGCATGCGCCGCGGGTCGCCGGCTTGTCCATTCCGGCTGGCCATCGGCCCCCACTGGTGGTGCGGGCCGCGCGCCCACGAGCTCGACGTCAGCCCGGCGTCGGCGGCCATGCCGGGGAACTGCGGGTCGTGGCCGAACACGTCGAGCTGCCACGCGGTCGCCGGGTGTGCACCGAGGACGTCGCGCTGAAACCCGATGCCGTGCACGAAGTTCCGGATCACCGTCTCGGGGCCCACCAGGTTGGTGTTGGGCTCGTTGTAGGTGCCGCCCATCACCTCCACGCGGCCCTGCGCGATGAACCGCCGAAGGTCGGCGCGGTCTTCGGGGTGGGTATCGAAGTACGGC
Organism: Candidatus Mycolicibacterium alkanivorans; assembly: GCF_022760805.1. Lineage (NCBI taxonomy): Bacteria > Bacillati > Actinomycetota > Actinomycetes > Mycobacteriales > Mycobacteriaceae > Mycobacterium > Candidatus Mycolicibacterium alkanivorans. The sequence goes on from NZ_JAIVFL010000001.1 coordinate 4,037,883, forward strand.
TTGAGGTAGTCGACCTCGGCCAGCACGAACTTGTAATCGGGGTCGCGGCGCGCCATTTCGAGGTGGGCGGCCACCAGCGCGAAGCCGTTGTTCTGCCGGGCCCGGCCGGGTGGTTCCTCGTGCCACACGCTGGTGTAGGCGCCCTGGGTGTTCCACCACACCGGGTCGTAGTGGAAGTGGCTGATCATGTACATCGTCCAGCCGGGCTCGGCCACGGCGAACTCGAACGCGAACCCCTCCGCCCGCGCGGCGCGGCGCTCCCCCACCACGGCGCGCTGCACGGCAACCGGGACCTCCACCACACCGTCGCCAACGGAGACCGACGCCTCACCGGAGAGCCCCTCGCCCTCCACCCGGATCACACCACCGGAGGAGTCGGCATAACCGACGCGAACCAGCTGAAGCGGCACGTCGGGCGGGCCGACGAACAGCTCCGTCGACTCCGCGAAGGTCACACGCACGCGGCCCATCTACGGCCCGCTTCTTCGTCCAGCCAGGCGAACCACCAGCTTGCGCCCCTCCTCGCAGACGAGGACCACCGAAGCCATCGCGGCAGCGATCGCCCACTGCGCCGGCGTCAGCGGCACCGTCCCGAAGGCCTTCTGCAGGGCCGGCAATTCGACCACGGCGACCTGCAGCACCACACCCAAGAGCAACGACGCCCACAGCCACCGGTTGGTGAACATGTGCGAAAACGCGCTGGCGACCGCCGATCGAGCGTTCAGTGTGTTGAACAGCTGGGCGAACACCAGGGTGCAGAAGCCCACCGTGCGCGCCTGTTCGAGCGTGCCGACCCCGCCGACCAGCCCGCCGGGGCGGACCATGTCCATCGACAGCAGGGTGACGGCGGCCATGACGAGCCCGACGAACACGATGCCCCGCCACATGCCGGCGTCGACGAGTCGGTCGGTCACCCGCCTCGGCGGCCGGGCGGTGACGTCGTCGATTTCCGGGTCGACGCCCATGGCCAGTGCCGGCGCGGAATCGGTGACCAGGTTGATCCACAGGATCTGCGTCGCCAGCAACGGCAGCACCACCCCCGGCCGCCCCTCGCCGGTCATGCCGATCGACTCGGCCAGCAGAACGCCGAAGAAGACGGTGAAAACCTCACCGAGGTTGGACGACAACAGGTACCGCATGAACTTGCGGATGTTGTCGAAAATCACCCGGCCCTGTCGCACCGCGGCGACGATCGTGGTGAAGTCGTCATCGGCGAGGATCATCTTCGCGGCCTGCCGCGCCACCGCAGTTCCGTTGCGGCCCATCGCGATTCCGATGTCGGCAGCTTTGAGCGCAGGGGCGTCGTTGACCCCGTCGCCGGTCATGGCGACCACTTCACCGCGAGCCTGCAGAGCTTCGACGATCTGCAGCTTGTGGCGGGGCGCCACCCGCGCGTACACCGACACGGCGCCCACGGTCTCGGCGAGATCGCTCTGCGGCACTGTGTCGAGTTCGCGACCCGTCATCACCGGTGCGCCCGGCTCGACGATGGTGAGGTCTTCGGCGATCCGGCGAGCGGTGCCCGGATGATCGCCGGTGATCATCAGCACTCGGACGCCGGCGCGCTGTGCGTCGGCGACCGCCTCGACCACACCTGTCCGCGGCGGGTCGATGATTCCGACGATCCCGGCATAGACGAGGTCGCACTCGTCGGCCTCGCCGAGGCTCGGCGACCGGCCCTCGGCCTCCATGTGGCGGTACGCCACCGCCAGGGTTCGGAACCCCTGACCGGACAACTCCTCGACGTCGGCCACGGCCGCCGCCCGACGGTCGGAGTCAAGGGGCACAATCTCGTCACCCACCTGGACCTCGCGACAGCGCTGCAGCAGGACGTCTGGGGCGCCCTTGGCCACCAGCAGGCCGCCGTCCCCATCCTCGTCGGCGACGAGCGCGCTCATCATCTTGCGTTCGGAGGTGAACGGCACTTCGGCGTAGCGGCTGAAGCGCCGTGTCCGCTCGACGGTTCCGGCCACTTTGCGGGCGGCCACCAGGAAGGCCGCCTCGGTGGGGTCGCCGTGGATGTCCCAGTGACCGTCGGTGAACTCGAGGCGGGCGTTGTTGGCCAGCGTCCCGACCGCGAGCGCCAGACTGGCTTCACGGGCCAACGGCGAGTCGGTGAGTTCGGCGTCGCCGGCGCGGGCCTCACCTTCGGGCCGGTAGCCGACCCCGCCGAGTTGGACCTCCCCTGAAGCCGTGCGGATCCGGGTGATCGTCATCTGGTTCTGCGTCAGCGTCCCGGTCTTGTCGGAGGCGATCACGGTCGCGCACCCGAGGGTCTCCACCGAGTGCAGGCTCTTGACGATCGCATTGCGCGACGCCATGCGCTGTACGCCGATGGCGAGCACCACCGAGACGATGGCGGGCAGGCCCTCGGGGACGGCGGCCACCGCCAGCGAGACGCCGAGCAGCAGCACCGTCACCAGGTCGTGGAGGGTGCGGATCTCGCTGAGCGCGAGGGTGACGGCGATGACGACGACCGCGATCGCGACGACCGCGAGCCCCAGGTAGCGGCCGACCTGTGCCAGTTCGCGCTGCAGCGGGCTGGGTTCAGTCTCGGTGGCCTCCAGCAGTTCGGCGATGGCGCCCATCTCGGTGGCCATCCCGGTGGCGGTGACCACCGCCAGGCCGGTGCCCTGTGTGACGGCCGTGCCGCGGAAGACCATGTTGCGGCGGTCGGCCAAGGGTTTGGCCTCGTCCAGCGGTTCCGCCGACTTGCCGACGGGTTCACTCTCACCGGTGAGTGCGGCCTCGGCGACCCTCAACGCGGTGGCCATCAGCAGCCGCCCGTCGGCGCCCACCGCGTCTCCTTCGGCAAGCATCAGGACATCGCCGACGACCAGCTCACGCGACGGCACCACCGTCGGCGCCCCGTCGCGCAACACCGTCGAGGTGGCCTCGGTCATCGACTGCAGGGCCGCGACCGCGCTCTCGGCCCGGGCCTGCTGCAGATAGCCGAGCACCGCGTTGACCAGCAGCACCGCGGCGATCACCACGGCGTCGACCGGAACCCCGGTTGCGCCCTCGGCGATCCAGGCGGCCAGTGAGATGACGACGGCCACGATCAGCAGGTAGACCAGCGGGTCGCGGAACTGCTCGAGCAGCTTGCGCCATCGGGGAACGGGCGGGGCGGCCCGCAGTTCGTTGGGTCCATGTGCGGCGAGCCGGCGTTCGGCTTCCCCAGCGGACAACCCCACGAGCGGGTCGACGCCCTGCGCCGCGGCGACATCGGAGGCCGCGCGCAGCGATGGGTTGGCAGACACCGTCGCGGCCCCGTCCACACCGCTCATCGTTGCGTATCCGCGCCCGGAACACACACCCGGGCTTCTCGAGGACAAGAACTGTCGGGTCTACACCCCGGTGTGACCGGCGTCGCTGCGGCACTGCGAAATTGGTGGTAATGAGGGCCGGTTTGGCACACTGGCAAGAATGAGTTCCACCAAACACCGTGAGGTGGCCAAGCTCGACCGGGTTCCGTTGCCGGTCGAAGCGGCCCGCATCGGCGTGACGGGCTGGCAGCTCACCCGCACCGGCGCCCGGGTTCTGACCAAGCTGACCGGCCGTGGCCGTTTTCAGGACAAGGTCATCAGGGAGATCCCGCAGACCTTCGCCGATCTGGGCCCCACCTACGTCAAGTTCGGCCAGATCATCGCCTCCAGCCCCGGGGCGTTCGGCGAACCGCTGTCCCGGGAGTTCCGCAGCCTGCTCGACGCGGTGCCGCCGGCCGACACCGCCGAGGTCCACGAGCTGTTCAAGAAGGAGCTGGGCGCCGAGCCCACCGAGCTGTTCGCCGAGTTCGAGGAGCAGCCGTTCGCGTCGGCCTCGATCGCTCAGGTGCATTTCGCCACCCTGCACAGCGGTGAGGACGTCGTGGTCAAGATCCAGCGACCGGGCATCCGCCGCCGGGTGGCGGCCGACCTGCAGATCCTCAAACGTTTCGCCCTGCTCGTCGAGTTGGCCAAGCTAGGCCGTCGGCTCTCCGCGCAGGACGTGGTGGCTGACTTCTCCGACAACCTGGCCGAGGAGTTGGACTTCCGCATCGAGGCGCGGTCGATGGAGGCCTGGGTGTCGGGCCTGCATGGTTCGCCGCTGGGCCGCAACATCCGGGTGCCGCTCGTGCACTGGGAGTTCACCAGCGAGCGGGTGCTGACGATGGAGCAGGTGCGCGGCGTGCGCATCGACGACGTCAAGGAGATCCGCAAGCAGGGCTTCGACGGCACCGAGCTGGTCAAGGCCCTGCTGTTCTCCACCTTCGAGGGCGGGCTGCGGCACGGCCTGTTCCACGGCGACCTGCATGCCGGCAACCTGCTGGTCGACGACGACGGCCGCATCGTGTTCCTCGATTTCGGCATCATGGGCCGCATCGACCCGCGCACCCGCTGGCTGCTGCGCGAGCTGATCTACGCGCTGCTGATCAAGAAGGACCATGCGACCGCAGGCAAGATCGTGGTGCTGCTCGGCGCGGTGGGCACCATCAAGCCGGAGGCACAGGCCGCCAAGGACCTCCAGGCGTTCGCCGAGCCCTTGACGCTCAAGACGCTCGGCGACATGTCGTATGCCGAGATCGGCAAGCAGCTCTCGACACTGGCCGATGCCTATGACGTCAAGCTGCCGCGTGAGCTGGTGCTGATCGGCAAGCAGTTCCTCTACGTCGAGCGGTACATGAAGCTGCTGGCACCCAAGTGGCAGATGATGAGCGACCCGCAGTTTTCCGGCTACTTCGCCAACTTCATGGTCGAGGTCAGCCGCGAGCATCAGAGCGACGTCGAGGTCTAGGACCTTGGAGATCCGCACCGGCACCGCCAAGGTTCCTCGGGGGCAGGAGCGCAGCGACTCGGGGGACGGACGAGACCAGGACCTGGAGATCTACTACGAGGACATCGGCAACCCCGGCGACCCGCCGGTGCTGCTGGTGATGGGCCTGGGCGCGCAACTTCTGTTGTGGCGCAACGGTTTCGTCGAACGCCTGGTCGATCAGGGCCATCGGGTGATCCGCTACGACAACCGCGACGTGGGGTTGTCGTCGAAGCTGCACGGCCGCCGCGCTGACGGTGCGCTGGTGCCCAGCCTGGCGCGTTCGTTTTTCGGGCTGCCGAGCAAGTCGGTGTACACCCTGGAACACATGGCAGACGACGCCGCGGCATTGCTCGACCATCTCGGGCTCGACCGCGCGCACGTCGTCGGCGCATCGATGGGCGGGATGATCGCGCAGATCTTCGCCGCACAGCACGCCCACCGCACGAACGCACTGGGAATCATCTCCTCGTCCAACAACTCCGCGTTGCTGCCGCCGCCGGCGCCGAAGGCATTGCTGTCGTTGATCACCGGCCCGCCGCCGAACTCCCCGCGCGAGGTCATCGTCGAGAACTCGATCCGGGTCAGCAGGATCATCGGCTCCCCTGGCTATCCGGCAACCGAAGAGAAGCTCCGCGCCGAGGCGATCGAGGCCTACGAGCGGGCGCACTACCCCCAGGGCATTGCGCGGCATTTCGGTGCGGTTCTCGGCAGCGGCAGCCTGAAACGCTACGACAAGCAGATCAGCGCGCCCACTGTCGTGATCCATGGCCGAGCGGACAAGCTGATGCGCCCGTCGGGCGGCCGCTCGATCGCGTCGGCAATCCCGAATGCGCGCCTCGTCCTGTTCGACGGTATGGCCCACGATCTGCCTGAAGCGCTGTGGGACGACATCGTCGGTGAGCTGAAGACCACATTTGCCGAGGTCAGCTAGCGCGCTTTCGGTCCCGGAAGGGGCGGTCGACTCTCGGTTGCGGCCGTCTGACATGGCGGGGAGCTGACCGGCTCTTTGATTCCAGCAGGTTACAGCAGAGTGTCAGCTGAGTAGCGGAGCCTCGACTTCGGCACACATGCAACAAAATGCCTGGCAACACGCCGTTTCTCGGATTGACAAGGCCGGGGTGGTATGCGAGTCTGTTATCAATTCTCAGGCTATGCCCAGGAAGAACCGAAGAACCGCAGGTTCAACAGCAAAAAAATATCCTCAGGGGGGTCTCGATGACTACAGCACTCGGAGCCAAGTTCTCGGCCATGTCCACCAAGTTCCAGGTGGGAACTGCGGCTTTGGCGATCGCCACCGCAGCCACGATCACGCCGGCGATCGCTCACGCAGCGCCGAATCTCTCAGTCTTCGCCGAAGGGCTCGGCAACTCGGTCTCGAGCACCGTCGATTCGGTCGTCGTTCCCAAGGCTGCCGCGTCCGCGACGACGACCACTTGCGACCCGGGTGCTGTCGGGTGCTATCTGGTCGAAGGCCTAGTCGGCGGAACCCAGGCCTGGGTCAGGGGCACGGGCATCTTCGTCGGCACGGCCCTTTATGTCGTCGTCGAGGGTACCGGTCAATTTGTCAAGGCCATCGGCTTTACGGACTTGGGTGACGGAATCCTCTCCGTTTCCCATAACATCGCCGTGACGTTCCAGGTCGGCCCATACTTCCACGGCGTATAACGCAATTCACGGAACAACTCGCCAGATGCCAACCGGGCAGCTGGCGAGTTGTTCCGTATTGGCCAGCTATCGTGGCTGCGGTCTGCGAGCGTCTAGCGCAGACCGCACCGGAGCACGAGGAAATTACTGAGTGGGCCTCTTTTCACGGCGTCCGTCCGGCGACGAGTCGAACGACGACGCTACGACCTCGACCGGCGACAACGACAACGACGAGCGGCACTGGCTCAGGCACCGGTATGTTGCTTGGGCGGGGCTTGCGGTCCTCGTCATCGTTATCGCGTTCGGCTGTTGGCTCGGATTCCAAGCGCACGCAGCGAAGACCGCCCTCGAACAGGCACGCAACAGCGCACAGCAGACCAAAGATGCATTGCTGAAGGGAAACACAGCAGGTGCTTCAGGATTTGCAGCTGATGCGCAATCGCATGCGCAGGCAGCTCGGGATGCAACCCACTCCCTGCCGTGGAACATCGCTTCCTTGGTGCCATGGTTGGGCCGCCCATTCAAAACCGGTCAACAGATATCAGACGTGGTGCTGGGCCTGACCGCCGATGTCTTGAAACCCACCGCGGATGCCGGCACCACCGTCGCGCCAAATCAGTTGCTCGCCAATGGCCGGCTGAACGTGGCGGCATTGCGCAACGAAGAACCTGCGCTCAGCAAGATCGCGGCTAGCGCGGCTCGCCTCAACGCGGAGGCACAAGCGATTTCGGATCCACGCTATCTGGCCGCGCTCGGCGAAGCCCGATCACAACTACAAGTGCAGACGGCCAATATCGCACAAATGCTGGGCAACACCGCCTTGGCCGCGCGGCTGGCGCCGTCGATGATGGGCGCCGACGGCCCACGCACCTATTTCATGGGTTTCCAAACCAACGCCGAAGCCCGAGGCACCGGTGGCCTGCTCGGGGGGTTTGGGATCCTGCGGTTCGACAACGGCAGGCCCAGTGTGGACAGTTTGGGACCGAACACCGAACTCAACAAGGCATTCACACCGATGTCTCTTGGCCCAGAATTCGACGAAGAGTTTGGGTTCACCGAACCGACGACTGATTTCCGTAACAGCAATCAGAGTTCCCACTTCCCGTATGCGGCACAGATTTGGAAGTCGATGTGGGAACAACAGACGGGAATGAATGTCGACGGTGCTATCGCCCTCGACCCTATCGCTCTGAGCTACATCCTCGGCGCTACCGGGCCCGTGACGATGCCGGACGGCGAGACGGTGACCAAGGACAATGTCGTCGAGCTGACCGAGTCGACCGTCTACACCCGATTCCCCACCGACCAATCCGCGCGGAAAGAGTATCTGCAGGGTATAGCCACTGAAGTGGTCAAGAAGGTCACCGGGCCGGTGGAGTCGCCGCGCAAGTTGTTCGACGCATTGGGTCGAGCGGTCAGCGAGCGCCGAATCTCGGTCTGGAGTTCGTCGCCCGCCGACCAGGAACTTCTGGAGGAAACTCCGCTGGCCCACGTGATTCCCGACGATCCGGCCCCATACGCTGAAGTCGTCATCAACAATCTCGGCGGCAACAAGATGGACTACTACTTGGACCGGCAGATCGAGTATGTCGCCGACGGTTGTGACGGCGATAGACGAATGTCGACCGTCACCGTTCGGTTGACCAACACACTCTCGGATCCGTCGCCGCTGCCGGAATATGTTGCAGGGAAATTGGGGTTCTTTCCTGGTCTCTCGGAGAATGTCCCAAGGGGCGCCATGCTCACATCCGTCCGTCTTCTCGCTACCAAGGACGCGCAAATAATCAGTGCCGTCGTCAATGGTAAAAAGATCCATGTTTTTGGAGCGACGGAGCGCAGCCATCCGAGCTTTGAAGCTCAAGTGGCTATATCGCCCGGAAAGACTGCTGAAGTGACTTTCCGGCTCTCCGAGCCCACGGCTCCGGGCAAAGCGCGGGTTCCAGTTCAGCCGTTGGCGGATGAACTCACTCCCAAAGTCTCGGTGCCAGTGTGCTCGAGGTGAAATCGAGCGACCTCACTGGCTGGCTACGAAGCAGAAGCGATGCATCGGATCGATTGCTGCTTCGCCGCCAGCCCAGCGCCCGTGGACGAGAACGCGCCGCGCGGCGAATGAACGTAGTCCCGGGCGCCGATGCCACCCTGGTCACGTCAGCCGTGCCAGCTCTTTGTGCCCCCGTAGCGTCAACGTCTCGGCGCTGGGAGTGAGAGGATGCGTGTTGGGCGGAAGCAGCCACACCCGGGGGCTGTATTGACGGGCTGGGGGGCGTGTAGCAGCTCCGGCGTTCGGCGACAGTCGACGATGATGTGTCAGGCCGTTGGTCGGTCGGCGAGGGAGGGGTAGAGGTGAATCTTCAGGACTTTACAAAGCTGCTGCGAGCGAGATGGATCACCATCGCCGTAACGGCATTGGTGGCGGTTTTGGCGGCGATTGCGTACTCACTTCTCACAACTCCGCTGTATGAGGCCTCCACGAGGCTGTACGTCTCCACGTCAGCCGGCTCGTCCGCGGTAGAGCTCTACCAGGGTAATCGGCTGTCTCAGGAACGCGTCGCTTCCTTCACCCAGCTGCTCACCGGTCAGACTTTGGCCCAACGAACTATCGATAAGCTGGGGGTCAGCATGGATGCGGCCACGCTGCAGAAGCGGGTCAAGGCGACGGCGAAACTCGATACCGTTCTGATCGATGTATCGGTCTTGGACGAGTCACCCGTCCGCGCCCGCGACATCGCCAACGCGTTGTCCGATGAGTTTGTGGTTATGGTGGGTGAACTCGAGACACCCAAGCCTGGGGCGGCGCCCGACGCCCGGGTGGTCGTGGAACAACGCGCCTCGGTTCCGAGCAAACCGGTGGTTCCAAAGACGGCTCGAAATATCGCGATAGGCCTAGCTCTGGGTATGTCGCTGGGCGTCGGTCTCGCCGTAATTCGCGAGGTCCTCGACAACACCGTCAAGAGCCGGGAGACACTCGAAGAGATCACTGGCGTCGGCATCGTCGGCACAGTACCAATCGACAAAGTGCGGCGAAACCAGCCGGCTATCTCGTTCGATAACGACACCTCGGCAATCGCCGAAGCATTCCGCAAACTTCGGACCAACCTGCAATTCTTATCGGTAGACAATCCGCCCCGGGTAATCGTCGTCACCAGCTCGGTGCCGAATGAAGGCAAATCCACCACTGCGATAAACATCGCGCTCGCGCTGGCCGAAGCCGAGCACGACGTTGTACTCGTCGACGGGGATATGCGACGCCCCTCCCTGGACAAATATCTCAATCTTGTGGGGCAAGCCGGATTCAGCACGGTACTCAGCGGCGCGGCATCTCTCTCCGAGGTGCTGCAAGAAACGAACTTTCCCAGATTGACCGTGCTTACCTCGGGCGCGACACCGCCGAATCCCAGTGAACTCCTAGGGTCGATGGCCGCCAAGAACGTGTTGAGCGAATTACGCGAAAAGTATGACTATGTCATCGTCGACTCGGCGCCCCTGCTCGCGGTGACCGACAGCGCCCTTCTCGCCGCGAACGCCGACGGCGCGCTCATCATGACACGCTTCGGTCAAACCAAGCGGGAACAGGTTGAGCACGCGGTACGTAATTTGGCAGGCGTCGGCGCGTCTCTGCTCGGTGCCGTGGTCACGATGATGCCAACACGTGGCGGTGGTGCCTATAGCTATAACTACAGCTATAGCTATAGGCACTACGGGGAGAGTAAGAAATCGGAACGTGAATCGACTCCCGACACACCGGAAAAGACTGAGACTCCTTAGGAATCCCATGACCCACAAACTTCCCGGAAGAGCCATGACCCACAAACTTCCCGGAAGAGCCCCAGAGGGGCCTTGGGGCCGAGCATGCAGACATGCCGAGGGAACCGTCGCTGAGGACGGACCCGACATCGTCGCCAGAAGTGGCGGGACCACCACACAAACCCCTCTTAACCGACTAATAGTGACTTGTTGCTGACTCCAGGACTCCGGACATGGCATGGCGGGTCTGTAAGTTGAACGGTGTAGACGTGTTGGTGTCGTTGAGGGCTTGGCAGAGTTCGTCGATGGCGGCGGTGTGGCGGGGCGCGGGTAGCGGGTCGAGGCGGATGTGCAGGGTGTTGGTGTCGTGGTCGGGGATGATGTCGCCTGAGCCGGCCAGGGCGGTGCGGATCAGGGTGTGGGCTTCGTCGTCGCCGCGGGTGTAGCCGGTGTCGGTGAGGATCGCCCGGGCCAGCGATTGTGCGGTGTTGAACGCGGCGATGCGGATGGCGTGGTGGATCAGTTTGGTTTCGGTGTCGAGGACCTGTTGGCCGGGGTGGATGTGGGCGAGCGGTAGCCGGGCGGGGATCCCCTGGTGGGCGGTCAGTGCCGCGTCGAGCGCGGTGTGGGCGGTGTGGGCGTCGGTGTTGATGGTGTTGATCATCGCGTTGGTGAGCACGGTGGTGGTTCCCGGCGGCGGCGTCGACGCGGTCAACAGTTCACGATCCCGGGTGGTTTCGGCCAAATGCAGTGCCCGCCTGGCTTTTTCGACCTGTTGGTAGGCGAGCTTCTTGGCCGGGTTGGGCACCATCCGGTCCGGGTCGTCCTGGGCGGCGCGGTAGCTGTCGTGGGAGTCGAGGCCGAAATGCATGCGGGCGTAGCGGTAGTGGTTCTCCTGACGCCAGCGCGATCCCATCCGGTAGCGGATCTGCGCGGCCGGCAGATCACGGCGGGTGGTCAGGATGTGCATCTGGCGGGTTCGGGCGCGATCGTGCAGGCTGATCTGTCGCATCGCGAACACCTCACCGGCGCGGGACCCGTCGGTTAGGGGCAACTCGACGGGGGTGTCGGCCAGTGCCCAGGTGTGGGTGCGGCCGTGTTCGTCGGTGTGGGTGTGCTCGGTGAACTGGTGCTCGTCGATGTCGGCGATGCTGCCTTTGCGCCAGGTCAAGGTGTCGAACCCGGCCGCGTGCAGGTCGGCGAACAGGGTCGGTGACCAGCCGCCCCGGTCGAACCCGACCAGCACCCGGCG
>NZ_JAIVFL010000002.1 GCF_022760805.1 Candidatus Mycolicibacterium alkanivorans
GTTCTATTCGCTGGATACGATGTTGTGCGAGAGCGTGTTCCGCGCCCTGCTCGGGGAAGCCCGCGCCGAGGGCGCCGCCCGGATCGACCCGCCCGCGCTGGGCCGGGTGCTGGGGTTGGACCGGGCCCCGGAAGTCAAGACGATCCGCCGCAAGATCGGGCTGCTCGCCGAAGCGGGTCGGGCCGGCGACTGGATCGCCGCGATGGCACGCCGTCATGTCGAGGACCGGCCCGAGCAGGCGGCGGTGTGCTATGTCGACGGGCATGTCCGCGCCTATCAGGGCACCCGCAAGATCGCCAAAACCCATGTGCCGCGGTTGAAGTTCCCCGCCCCCGCGACGGTGGAAACCTGGGTCGCCGACGCCGCGGGGGATCCGCTGCTGGTGGTGATGGCCGAACCGGGCGCCTCGCTGGCCGCCGAGCTGCGCCGGTTGATCCCGCAGCTGCGCGCCATGGTCGGCGACGAG
>NZ_JAIVFL010000003.1 GCF_022760805.1 Candidatus Mycolicibacterium alkanivorans
GTCGTCGCCGACCATGGCGCGCAACTCGGGGATCAACCGGCGCAGCTCGGCGGCCAGCGAGGCGCCCGGTTCGGCCATCACCACCAGCAGCGGATCCCCCGCGGCGTCGGCGACCCAGGTTTCCACCGTGGCGGGCGGGGAACTTCAACCGCGGCACATGGGTTTTGGCGATCTTGCGGGTGCCCTGATAGGCGCGGACATGCCCGTCGACATACAGCACCGCCGCCTGCTCGGGGCGGGCGGCCACATGCCGGGCCGCCATCGCGGCGATCCAGTCGCCGGCCCGACCCGCTTCGGCGAGCAGCCCGATCTTGCGGCGGATCGTCTTGACTTCCGGGGCCCGGTCCAAACCCAGCACCCGCCCCAGCGCGGGCGGGTCGATCCGGGCGGCGCCCTCGGCGCGAGCCTCGCCCAGCAGGGCGCGGAACACGCTCTCGCACAACATCGCATCCAGCGAATAGAAG